>DASWDS010000359.1:0-6522 GCA_036395165.1 Anaeromyxobacteraceae bacterium
CTTCTCCAGGACCCGGAAGGGCACGAAGCCGCCGTCCACGTAGAGGCGCGCGCCGAGGACGATGGTCTCGGCGTAGAGCCACGCGCGCGGGTGCTTCGCCACGAAGATGAGGGGGCGGTCGCGCGGGAGCCGGTCGAGGCCCTCCATCTCGGCGCGGAAGTAGCGCGAGAGGAGCCGGGCGAGCGTTCCGAGCACGTGCCGCTGCCGCCACCCGACGCGGTAGGGCCCGGGCTCGGCGTCCCCGCCGGACGCGTCCGGCAGCGAGGCTCCGAGGCGCCTCACGCGATGGCCCCGAGCGCGGCCGGCAGGGCCTCGTCCACGATCCCGGCGTAGAACGCGCGTACCCGGGCCGCCACGTGCGGCCAGTCGAGCTCGGCCGAGCGACGCATGCCCGCCTCGGACATCCGCGCGCGGAGGTCGGCCGAGCCGCTCACCCGCTCGAGCGCCGCCGCGAGCGCGGGCGCGTCGCCGGGAGGCACGAGGAGCGCCGCGCCCGCCGCGGCGAGGCGGTAGCCCGGGATGTCGCTCGCCACCACGGGGCAGCCGGCGGCCATGGCCTCGATGAGGACCATGCCGAAGCTCTCGCCGCCGAGCGACGGGGCGCAGAAGACGTCGCTCTCGGCGTACCGGCGCGCGAGCTCGGCGTCGTCGACGCGCCCCGCGAAGCGCGCGTTCGCGCGCCGCGCCAGCTCGCCTGGGCGGTCGCCCGGGCCTTCGCCCACCACGTGCAGCTCGCAGGCGATCCCGCGCGCGCGCAGCCGCGCCGCCGCCTCGAGCAGCACGGGGAGGCCCTTGCGCGGCTCGCCGTGGCGACCCACGAAGAGCATTCGCAGCGGGTCGCCCGCGGCGGGCCGGCGGTGCGCCCGCGCGCGCACGGCGAAGCGCGAGACGTCCACGCCGTTGGGGATGATCTCGATCGGCCCCGAGAAGATGTGCGCGGCGTAGCCGGCCGCGTGATCGGACACCGCGATGCCGCCGGCGAGCCGCCGCAGCCGGAGCGCGCCCAGGCGGCGCACGAGCTTCGCCGCGAGCCCGTCCCGCTCGCTGTAGCAGTGGAACGTGGCGACGACCGGCGCGCGCGCGGTCTTCACGGCGTGGCGCACCGGGCCGGGCACGATGGGCTCGTGGACGTGCACCACGTCGAAGTCGTGCGCGGCGAGGTAGGCACGCGTGTCGGCGAGCCGCGCCAGGAGCCCGATGCGGGCAACCGACCCGTTGGCCGGGACCGGCACCACCCCGCGCACGCCGTCGCAGCCGGCCGGGGCGGCGCCCGAGCACGGCCCGAGCACCCGCACGTCGTCGCCGAGCCGGCGGAGCGCGGCCGCGAGGCTCGTGACGTGGCGGTTCACGCCGCCGTCGGCGGCGAGGTCATAGGGCGTGACGAGGCAGACGCGCACGTGCGGGCGTCAGCGCGCCTGGCTGTGCACGTGCTCCTCGGGGGCGGCCGCCGCGCTGGGCGCGGGGGTCGGGGACGGCTTCTCGGCGCGGTGCAGGATCCCGTAGATGGTGGACAGGCGCACCAGGGCGGTGGCGGAGGCGCCGACCGCGACGACGGCGCAGGCGATCTCGGCGGCGGGCGCCGCCCACCGCTCCGGGAAGAAGGCGCAGAACAGCAGCGTGAACATGACGATGAGCACGCGGTGCGGGCGCTCGAGGCCGCCGCCGGGGCAGGAGACGCCGAGCCCCTCGCCGCGGGCGCGGGCGTAGCTCACCATCACCGACGCGCCGGCCGCGGCGTAGGCCCAGTACGCGCCGAACCGGTCGGTGAAGCCGGCGGCCATGCCGCCGAAGAGGACGATCTCCGAGAGCCGGTCGAGGTTCGAGTCGAGGAAGGCGCCCGAGGGGCGCGACGCTTTCTGCAGCCGCGCCAGCTCGCCGTCCATGATGTCGCACAGCGAGCCGAACATGAGCGCGAGGCCGCCCAGGGCCCACCAGCCCTGCCCCACCATCGCCGCCGCGATGGTCGTGATCCCGAACCCGATCCAGGTGACGTGGTTCGCGTTGAGGCCCCGCGCGTCGAACCAGCGCACGAGCGGCGCCGACCACCAGTACATCCAGCGGCCCATGATCCGGATGACGAGCCCGTACTGGGCGATGCGGGGCTGCAGCGCGGGGCGCGCCACCGCCATGAAACCGAGGCTCACCGCCCAGATCCCGAGGCAGGTGGCGAGGAGCAGCCGGGCCAGCTCGTGGGTCTGTTCGGGGGCCGTCATCGTGCGCTAGCCCACCGCGCTCTCTACGCCGGTCGCGAGCGCCTGAGCGTAACGGCGAAGCTGCCGGTGGACGTTCGCCTGCTGCTGGAAGAGGTCGTGGACCTGCGCGCGGCCGGGGACCGTGACCGGGCTCTTGAAGAAGAAGGAGAGCCACTCCTGGGGCCCCTTCTCGCCGGCGCGCCTCGCGAGGTCGCCGAGCAGCGCCAGGTCGAGCACCAGCGGCGCCGCCAGGATCGAGTCGCGGCACTGGAAGTTCACCTTGATCTGCATGCCGTACCCGAGCCACCCGCGGATGTCGATGGCGTCCCAGCCTTCCTTGTTGTCGCCGCGCGGCGGGTAGTAGTGGATCGTGACCTTGTGGTCGATGTCCGCGTAGAGCTCCGGGTGGCGCTCCGCGTCGAGGATCTGGTCGAGCACGCCGAGCTTCGAGACCTCCTTCGTCTTGAAGCTGTCGGCGTCGTCGAGCACCTCGCCGTCTCGGTTGCCGAGGATGTTGGTCGAGAACCAGCCCTCGAGGCCGAGGAGGCGCGCGTGGAGCATGGGCGCGATGGTGGTCTTCATGAGGGTCTGGCCCGTCTTGAAGTCCTTGCCGCCGGTGGGGATGCCCTCTCGCTCGGCGAGCTCGCGAAGCGCCGGGATGTCGGCGGAGAGATTGGGCGCCCCGTTCATGTAGGCGAGCCCCGTCTTCATCGCGGCGTAGGCGTAGATCATCGACGGCGCGATGGTCGGGTCGCTCTTCTCCAGCGCCGCCTCGAACGCCTTCAGCGACTGGTGGGCCGGGCCGGCCTCGGTGTAGACCTCGGTCGAGCCGGTCCACACCATGACGCCGCGCGCGCAGCGGTTCTTCTGGAGGAAGGCGAGGATGTCGTCGCAGAGCGCCTCGGCCATCGCCTTCTTCGAGCCGCGCTTCACGTTCGGGCCGTCGAGCCGGCGCACCCAGCTCTTGTCGAAGACGGCCGGCATCGGCTTCACCGCCGCGAGCGCGTCCTCCAGGTCCTCGACGAGGTGGTGGTCGATCACCTTGGCCCGGATCGCCGCCTCGTAGACGTTGTCGGGGATGGGATCCCAGCCGCCGAACACGAGCTCGTCGAGCGCCGGCATGGGGATGAGCTTCTGGAGGCGGGGACCGGCGCTGCCGTCGTCCTCGATGAGGTGCCCGAGCTGCGTGAGCGAGCCGATGGGCTCCGCCAGCTTGCGCTTCACGGCCTCCACGCCGGCGATCGCGGTGGTCGCGACCGCACCGAGCCCCGGCATGAGGACCGCGAGGCGATCGCCCTTGCGCTGGGGACGGATGCTGAGCTTGGACATGAGGACCTCGGTGAGCCCGCGGAGCGGATTCGGCGTGTTGGAAACGGAGTTTACGGCGCGCACCCATCTAGACCCTTGATGGCGAGCCGTCAACCGGGGCGGGCGATGAAGAACTGTGAAGCAAGGGCTTGTGGTCGATCGCCCCGGAAGTCGACGCGCGTTTGTACCCCAGCGCGTCGCGTCGCGGAAGACGGGGCTGCACCGCCCCGAGCAAATTCGGGGACCTACGTCGCCGGAGCTCCTGCGACCATCGGCCGCAGCTCCGGCGCGGAGCTCGCGTCGCCGCGTGCCGCGCGCTCCAGCGCATCCTGGCTGCGCTGCGCGGGCGCGCCGGCCTCCGGCCGCCGCCGCTCGTAGCGGCCGTCGGGGCGCAGCACGCTGCCCTTCGCCGTGTCGTCGAGGCCGGCCTCGACGAGCTGCAGGAGCCGCAGCCGGAGCACGGGGTCGTCGATGGGCGCCATCACCTCGACGCGGCTGTGGAAGTTGCGCGGCATCCAGTCGGCGGAGGAGATGAAGTACCGCGCGCGCTTGCCCTCGCCGAAGATGAAGATCCGGCTGTGCTCGAGGTAGCGATCCACCACCTGGTGGACGCGGATGTTGTCCGAGACGCCGGGCACGCCAGGCCGCAGGCAGCAGATCCCGCGCACGAGCAGGTCCACCTTCACGCCCGCCTGGCTCGCGCGGTAGAGCGCCGCGATGACCTCGCGGTCCACGAGCGAGTTCATCTTCGCGAGGATGCGCGCGGGCCGCCCCGCCGACGCCTCCGCCTCCTCGTCCTCGATGTGCCGGAGGATGCGCTCCTTCAGGCCGTGGGGCGCGACGGCGAGCCGCTTCCAGGGCCACTGCGGGACCACGCCCTGCGCCGCCAGCTCGTTGGTCGTGTTCCCGGTCAGCATGTGGAACACCGCCTCGGCCTCCTCCGCGATGTCCTGCCGCGCGGTGAGGAGCGAGACGTCGGTGTACAGGCGCGCCGTCTGCGGGTTGTAGTTGCCGGTGCCCACGTGCACGTACCGCCGCGGCAGGCCGTTCTCGCACCGCACGACGAGCGAGAGCTTGCAGTGCGTCTTGCACGCGTCGTAGCCGTACACGACCATCGCGCCGGCGCGCTTCAGCTCCTCGATCGGCCCGATGTTGTTCTCCTCGTCGAGGCGGGCGCGGATCTCCAGGAAGACGGCGACCTCCTTGCGCTTCTCGGCCGCGCGCAAGAGCGCGCCCACGAACGGGCTGTTCTTGCCCGTGCGGTAGAGCACCTGCTTGATGGCCTTCACCTCGGGATCGTCGGCGGCCTCCTCGATGAAGCGCACCACCGGGTCGAAGGCGTCGTACGGGTGGTGCAGGAGGATGTCGCCCTTCCCCACCGCCTCGAGGACCGACTCCCCGTCCTGGAGCCGCGACACCGCCGTCACCGCGCGCCCCTCGCGCCGATCGGCGCGCGCGACGTCGGCGAGCGCCGCGAGGTCCTGCAGCTGGAGCGGGCCGTCGACGGCGTAGACGTCCGGGTCCTCGAGGCCATGCTGGCGCGCGAGCGGCTCCGTGATCTCCCCCGGGGCGTCGGAGGCGAACTCGAGCCGGACCGCGGCGCCGAGGTCGCGCCGGCGAACACCCTCGGACACGAGCGCGAGCAGGTCGTCGCCCTCCTCCAGGTCGACCTCGAGGTCCCAGTTGCGCGTCACCCGGAACGCCGCCGTCCTGAGCTTCGTGCCGGAGAAGAAGAGCTCGGAGACGTGCTCGCCGACGAGGTCCTCGACGAGCACGAAGGCGCGGCCGCCGCCGACCGGCACGAGCCGCTGCACCGCCGACGTCGGCACGCCCACGACGGCCATGGTGCCGCCGGGACGCCGGCGCCGCTTCGAGCCCGGCCGCGGGAGCTGGACCGCGAGCGAGATGGACTTGTTCCGGAGCTGGGGGAAGGGATGGCTGCGGTCGTTCGCGAGCGGCGTGAGGAGCGGGAAGACCTTCTCCCGGAACTGGCGGCGTGCCTCGGCCGCCTGCTCCGCCGTGAGCTCGGCGGGCTTCAGGATGCGGATCCCGTGCTCCCGCTCCAGCGCGGGCCTTATCTCGTCGCGCCAGAGGCGGTACTGGTCGCTCACCATCCGGTGCACGCGCGACGAGACGGCGGCGAGCTGCTCGGCGGGGAGCATCCCGTCGGCGGCGGTGGTGGTGACGCCGTCGCCGATCTGGACCTTCAGGCCCGCCACGCGGACCATGAAGAATTCGTCCAGGTTGGACGACACGATGCCGAGGAACTTGAGCCGCTCCGCCACCGGGAGCGCCGCGTCGGCCGCCTCGTCGAGCACGCGCTGGTTGAACTCGAGCCAGGAGAGCTCGCGGTTCAGGAAGAGGCGCGGGTCGAGCCCTGTCCGCGACAAGGTGCCGGCCGCCGTGGCCGCCGCCGGTGCGCTGGTGGACGCCTCGGCGAGGCTGGGGCTCTGGATGGGGATCGACATGGGGCTCTGGAGCAGTCCGCCCGGAGGGATTGTAGCGCGCGGCCCTGGCCATGACCGGATTGAATCGTGTCGGGGAGGTGACATCGCCACCGAGCGGCAAGCGGGCGATATCGTTTGGAAGAAGGTGACTTTCCCCGCGTGGCCCTTACACTTTCGGCGCCAGGGAGCCAAGGAGGCAAGTTGAGGCACACCGCGCGGACCGTCGTCCTCGCCGCGATCGACGTCGGCACGAACGCCGTCCGCATGGAGCTGGCACGCCCGCTGGCGGACGGCTCCCTCGAGACCCTGCACCAAGAGCGCGACCCCGTCCGACCGGGCGAGGGCGTCTTTTCGACGGGGTCGATCCCACGCGAGGTCGGCGACCGGCTCCTCTCCACCCTCCGCCGCTACGGCGCGCTCTGCCGGCGCGACGGCGCGCTCGTGCGCGCGGTCGCCACGAGCGCCATCCGCGAGGCGCGCAACGGCCAGGAGATCATCCGGCGGGCGCGCGACGAGGCCGGGATCGACCTCGAGGTCGATCCCGGCCTCGTCGCGCGCCCGCCGGATGATCTCCT
>DASWDS010000360.1:0-2741 GCA_036395165.1 Anaeromyxobacteraceae bacterium
GCAGGAGCTCCGGAGCGAGCGTCGCCCGCATCCTCAGTTCGTTCCGAGCCGGCTCGAAGGTGGCGCGAAAGTCGAGAGCGGCGAGCATCTCCCGGAACGACTCCTCCGCCAGGAGGGTGTCATCAACGTCCACCTGCGGCAGTAGATCAACGAGCTCCTGGGCCTGTTCGCGATCTGGCTTCGTCGCGAGTGCCCGCTCGGCCGCCCCCGCGTGGCGTGTGTCCGTTGGGAGGATGGTCGCGACGCGTCAACTCCGCCGGTCGGTGGTGGCGAGCCAGTCGCCGGCTGCCATCCTGGCTGCAAGCTGGGCGCGATTCTTCACCTCGAGCTTCCCCAGGATGCTCGAGACATGTCGCTCGACCGTCTTGCGCGACAGGAACAGCGTGCCGGCGATGTCCGGGTTGCTTGCGCCGCCCGCGATGAGGTTCGCGATCTCGCGCTCGCGTTCGCTCAGGCCGGAGAGGTCACCGCTCGCTCGTCTGCGCGCCCCGCGTCGCCAGGTGCGGATGCCCAGTTGGCGCAACAGCTGATCGATGTGGGCTCGCTCCGTCGCGGCGCCCGTTTCCTCGGCGACCGCCGCGGCGTCCCGCAGGGTCGTCTCCGCTTCAGCCCGGTCGCCTTCGGCCGCCTTCACGCGCGCCATGCTCGTACGCGCCCAGATCGATTCGATGGGCATCCCCAGTCTGTCCGCCCCGTCGACGGCTTCTTGAAGCGAGGCACGATCACCGCGCCCTACTGCGGCGAGGGCCGATCGGGCTCGTTGGAGCTCCCACACTTGAAGGTCCCCGCGCGGCGGCGCTCGCTCCGCCTCCTCGAACCACCGCACTGCCTCCGCTAGGGCGCCGACGCGCGCCAGCGATTCCGTGGCCGCTCTCGTGAACTCGAGGCCGCATCGCGTGCATCGCGCCTCCGCCACATCCCTCCGGCCTGCGGCGATCCGCGCGTGCACCTCGTCGGCACTCGCGGCTCCGTCGAGCCGCGAGTGCCACCGCGCGATCGCCTGATGGAGCGGGATGCGATGATGAGGATCTCCTTCGCCCTCGCACTGCGCCGCAAGGTCAGCGAGTGCCGCGCGGTGGTCGCCGTTGGAGATCGTCGCGATCAGCCGCCACATCCGCGCGAACATCGCCGGCCGAGAGGGCTCGCCGATGCGCTCCGCGAGTGCCTCACATTCGTCGGCGACCTCCTGAGCCTCGATCAGGCGGCCGCGCATGTAGCGCGTTTGAATGAGCCACGTCCCGATGTCGAGAGCGATCCCCGACAGAAACGCGCGGCGCGCCTCCAGCCACGCCGCACCGAGCCGCTCCTCGGCTTCGGCGAGGCGACCCAGGTGCATGAGAGCCGAGCCACGCCTGAGGCTTGTCTGCAGGGATGCCTCGATGCCGCCTCCGGCTGCAACCCGTGTCATCTCCTCGACCAGGGGCAGGATGACCTCCGGTTCGTTCGCCTGCATCGCGTCCACGCAGGCGAGGACAAGGGTGCGTTGGTATGCGCTCTGGAAGTGTGGCTCGAGCGCCTCCGTCTGGCGGGTCGACGTGGCCAGGGCGCGAGCGCGTTCGAGAGCGGCGTTCGTCACGCTTCCCGCTTCCTTCGGGCGGTGCTCGAGCCACCGTGTGATCGCTGCATCCGCAGCCTGGAGCTCCAGGAGCAGAACCGGGTCATCGCTGCCCGCACTGCGCGCGCGCTCGAGGTGTGCGCGCGCATCGTCGGTCCTCTCGAGCTGCTGTGCCGCGTCGGATGCACCCAGCCAAGCCCGCGCGCGATCACGCGGTGTGTCCAGTCGGTCCGCGATGCGCGCCCATCGCTCCATCGCAAGCCCCTGCTGACCGAGCTCCGCAGCCAAGGATGCGAGTTCGCCTTGCAGCTCTCGTTCGTGCGGCATGCCGGCCGGCACCGAGTCGATGAGCGCGACGATCGACCGTAGCCCGTCGAGGCCTACCAGCCTGCGCATCGGCGACCGTAAGATCCGGAGGGTAAGGGGTAGGTGGTCGAGCCCGGCTCGATTCTTGGCTTCCGACGCTCTCAGCAGCAGGGTGACGTTCTCGCCGGCGGCACCTTCCAGCCACGAGGCGACCCGCGCGTGGATGTCGCGCCGCCGTTCGTCCGGAAGTTGGGCATCGACGGCGGCTCTGACGAGGTCGTGGACGATTCGGAGCGCGCCTCCCTCTTCGACGACCAAGCCCGTCGCCATCAGCTCCGCTCGTGCTGCCGTCAGCCGATCCTCCGGCCAGCCTCGGATGGCGATGAGATCCTCGACCGGCGCTTGGCGTCCGAGCAAGGCGATCGTCTCGAAGAGCACCGCGGCGTCAGTGCCCGCGGCCGAGAGACGGTCGGCAACGATGCGCGCGACATCGGCGTCGACGTCCCGGGCCTCGGCAAGGAGCTCGCACCAGAACGGCCAGCCGCCCGACCGGTCGGCGACCGCCGCCGCGGCCTGAGGATCCAGGGCCGGGTTCACGGCGCGCGCGAGCTCCACCGCCGAGTGATGGTCGAGAGGTCCGAGCGTCACCCGCGTCAGCCGGTCGCCGAGCAGTCGCTCCAAGGATGTCACGAGCGCGCTCACGGCAATGGACCGCCGACTGCCCACGATGAGCGCGAGCGGATCACCGTCGGCCTGGGCCCCGCGCACCAGATAGTGGACGAGTGCCCTGGATCGCTCGTCCGACCACTGGAAGTCGTCGATCGTGATGAGGAGCGAGTCGCGGACCCCGGCCGCGCGATGGGCCGCCTCGAAGACGGAT
>DASWDS010000361.1:0-2242 GCA_036395165.1 Anaeromyxobacteraceae bacterium
GGACGGAGCGGAGGTCGGCCTCGTCGAGCCCGAGGCGCGCCGCGCCCGCGTCCGTCGCGGCGAGCGCGAGCGCGCCGGTGCCGCGGTCGAAGCTCACGACGTCGAGCCCGCGCGCGCCCTCCGGCGCCGCGCGCGCCGCCCGCAGCGCGGCGAGCGCGTTCGAGCCGGCGCCGAGCCCCACGTCGAAGAGCACGAGCGCGCCACGGCCCTCCACGAGGCGCTCGGCGAGCCGCGACTGCGCGACGTAGAGCCGCTCGGCCTCGGCGGTGGCGCCGATCACGGGGTGCATCACCTCGCCGGCGGCGCGATCGAGCACCGCCGGCGCGCCGCTGCTCGTCGTCACGATCTCGAAGCGGGTCGCCTCGGCCCGGCGGCCCGGCGTGCGGCGCGACGCGTCGTGCTCGTGCCGGTCGATCTCGGCGAGCCTCTCCCTCGCGAACGCGGCGTAGCGCCCGGCCTCGATGGCGGCGCGAATGGCGCGCATGAGCTCGAGGTAGTGGTGCAGGTTGTGGATCGAGAGCAGCCGCGGGCCGAGCGGCTCCTTGCACTTCACGAGGTGGTGGAGGTAGCCGCGCGGGTGCCTCTCGCAGGTGGGGCAGCGGCAGGCCGCGTCGAGCGGCTCGTCGGAGAGGCGATGATCGCCGCGGGTGAGCCGCACGCGACCGGTGGAGGTGAAGGCCGTCCCCTGCCACGCGAGCGTCGTCGGGATGACGCAGTCGAACATGTCGATGCCGTGCCCGACCGCCTCGAGGATGTCGGGCGGCGTCCCGACGCCCATGAGGTAGCGCGGCCTGTCCGGGGGGAGCCGCTCGGCGGTGGCCGCCATGACGTCGCCGCGCTCGGCGCGCGTGTCGCCCACGGCGAGGCCGCCGATGGCGAAGCCGTCGAAGGCGTGCTGGGTGAGGAACGCGGCCGACTCGGCGCGCAGCGCCGGCGAGAGGCCGCCCTGCACGATCGCGAAGAGCGCCTGCTCGGGGCTCGTCCGCGCGGCGAGGCTCCGCAAGGCCCACCGGTGCGTCCGGTCCATCGCCGCGCGGAGCTCGGCCGGCTCCGCCGTCGAGGGGAGGCACACGTCGAGCGCCATCATCACGTCCGAGCCGAGCGCGGTCTGGACCTCGATCGAGCGCTCCGGCGAGAGGTCGTGATAGCGGCAGTCGATGTAGCTCTTGAAGCGCGCCCCCGCCTCGGTCAAGGTCCGGTCGGACGACAGCGAGAAGATCTGGAAGCCGCCCGAGTCGGTGAGGATGGGGCGGTCCCAGGCCATGAAGCGGTGGAGCCCGCCGAAGTGGCGCATCGCCTCCGGGCCTGGCCGGAGCAGCAGGTGGTAGGTGTTGCCGAGGACGATCTCGGCGCCCACCCGGTGCAGGTCCTCCGGCGTGAGCCCGGTCACGGTGGCGCGCGTGCCGACAGGCATGAAGGCGGGGGTCTCGACGCGCCCGTGGGCGGTGACGAAGGCGCCGCGCCGGGCGCTCGTCCCGTGATCGCGCGCGCCGAGATGGAAGGAGAACGGCATGGGGGGCACCCGGACTATAGATCAGGCGGCGGCGGCTGCCGCCCCCGGGGGCGAGCGGACGCGGGGGTGGTCGTGGTGGCGAAGCTCGGACTCGGGCTGGCCGCGCTCGGGCGGCCCGCGTACATCACGGTGGGTCACGCGGACGACTTCCCCGACGGGCGGTCGCCGGAGGAGATGGAGCGGCAGGCGCACCGCGTGCTCGACGCGGCCTACGCGGGCGGCATCCGGTACCTGGACGCGGCGCGCTCGTACGGTCGCGCCGAGGCGTTCGTCCGCTCCTGGCTCGACGCCCGCGGGCTCGCGCCGGGCGACGTTGTCGTCGGGTCGAAGTGGGGCTACCGCTACGTCGGCGGCTGGCAGCTCCACGCCGAGAAGCACGAGGTGAAGGACCACTCGCTGGCGGCGCTCCGCGAGCAGCTCGCCCAATCGGTGGAGCGGCTCGGGCCGCACCTCGCGCTCTACCAGGTCCACTCCGCGACGCCCGAGAGCGGCGTCCTCGACGACGGCGCGGTGCTGGACGAGCTGGCGCGCCTGCGCGACGGCGGGTTGCGCGTCGGCGTGACGGTGAGCGGGCCGGCGCAGGCCGAGACGATCCGGCGGGCGCTCGCGGTGATCCGCGGCGGCGCGCCGCTCTTCGACGCGGTGCAGGCGACCTGGAACCTCCTCGAGCGCGGCGCCGAGGAGGCGCTGCGCGAGGCGAACGAGGCGGGACGGACGGTCCTCGTGAAG
>DASWDS010000362.1:0-4287 GCA_036395165.1 Anaeromyxobacteraceae bacterium
GGGTCATCCCCACCAACGTCCCGAGCGGTACGTATTACATCCTGGCCGTCGCCGACTCGTACGGCCACGTGAGTGAGTCGAACGAGACGAACAACGTCCGCGTCGCGGGCCAGATGGTCATCAGATAGCGCAGGTTCCGCCCGCGTTGGGTTCGAGCCCGCCTCCCCGAGCAACGGGGGGCGGGCTCATCAACGCGTGCCGGCAGAACCGCTTGCGAACCGTTCTCCCCGCACGCGCTGCCCTCCGGTGCGCGTCTCGCTTTGTGCGGCACCGGAGGTGAGGTGATGCGCTTTACGCGCTCGCGAGGGACGTGCGGCCGTCCGTGACGCGCGCGATCGTGGCGAGCTTCCGGACGTGCCTGGCATCAGTGGCGGGGATCCGACGGATTCAAGCACGGGAGGGCATGGGCCGCGTCTCCCGTATGTCTCCCGGACGCCGGGGCACAACCGCGGAAGAACGGGCAACGGCGGGGAAGCGGATCCGGGATCGAAGTGCTCGTCATGACGGCGAAACGACAGAAGGGCGTGGACTGTCGCTCAGTTAGGCCTAAAAGATGGTGCCCAAGGCGAAGGACTCGATCGCGATCCCCAGCGGCTCACGACAGCTGGTGCAGCCCCGGCGACGATGACGATGTCGAGGTCGTGCCGCATAGCTGGGACGAGGGAGCCCTGATCCGTCGACCTCGACCGCGGCTGGGATGCCGCGACGCGACGCGCCAGCGTGGCTTATGATGGCGCCCCGCGCACGAGCGCTCCTCTGTCCCCACACTTCACGGAGGTCCCCATGGCATCCGCCTTTGCCGAGCTGAACCCGTCGTCGCGCCTGCTCCTCGGCCCGGGGCCGAGCCCGGTCCACCCGCGCGTCCTCCGCGCCATGTCCACACCGCTCCTCGGCCACCTCGACCCCGAGTTCCTCGTCATCATGAACGAGGTCCAGGGGATGCTGCGGGCGGCCTTCCAGACGACGAACCCGTTCACCATCGCCATCTCGGGCACGGGCTCGGCGGGCATGGAGGCGGCGCTCGTCAACGTCATCGAGCCCGGCGACAAGGTCGTGGTGGGCGTGAACGGCGTCTTCGGCACGCGCATGGCCGACATCGTCGGGCGCTGCGGCGGCACGCTCGTGAAGCTGGAGGTGCCCTGGGGCCAGGTGTTTCCGAGGGAGCGCCTCGAGGAGGCGCTGCGGAAGGAGGGCAAGGTGAAGGCGCTGGCGGTGGTGCACGCCGAGACCTCCACCGGCGCCCAGCAGCCGCTCGAGGGCCTCGGGCAGCTCTGCCACGAGCACGGCGCGCTCCTCGTGGTGGACGCCGTCACCTCGCTCGGCGGCGTGCCGGTCGAGGTGGACCGGAACGGCATCGACGTCTGCTACTCGGGCACGCAGAAGTGCCTCTCGTGCCCGCCGGGGCTCGCGCCGCTCACGCTCTCGCCGCGCGCGCTCGAGGCGGTGAAGGCGCGCAAGCAGCGGGTGCAGAGCTGGTACCTCGACCTCTCGATGATCGCGGACTACTGGGCCGAGGGGAAGCGCGCGTATCACCACACGGCCCCCATCACCATGGTGTACGCGCTGCGCGAGGCGCTCCGGATCGTCCTCGAAGAGGGCCTCGAGGCGCGCTTCGCGCGACACCGCCGCCACTCGGCGGCGCTCATGTCCGGCCTCGCCCAGCTCGGCTGCATCCCGAACGCGGCCGAGGGCCACCGCCTCCCGAGCCTCAACTGCGTCAAGACGCCGGACGGCGTGGAGGAGGCGCCCATCCGCAAGGCGCTGCTCCTCGACGGCAACATCGAGATCGGCGGCGGGCTCGGACCGCTCGTCGGCAAGGTCTGGCGCGTCGGCCTCATGGGCGAGGGTGCGCGGCAGGAGAGCGTCTTCGCGGTGCTCGCCGCGCTCGAGCAGGCGCTCGCGAAGGCGGGCCGCGCCGTGAAGGCCGGCAGCGCCCTCACGGCGGCGGCGCAGGCGTACTCCGCGTAGTCTCGCCCTGCCTCGCCTGCGCCATCCACACCGTGGACGGCGAAGGGAACGATCTGGGCAGGGTCAAGGCGCTGTAGCGGGGGGTCCGGGAGGGGCGCGGCCGGGCGCGCCACCCTGCCGGGCGATGGGCAGCTTCAGCGTGAAGACGGCCCCGCCCGCAGGGTGGTTCCCCGCGAAGAGCGTGCCGCCGTGCCGCTCCACGATGCCGTAGCTGATGGCGAGGCCGAGCCCGGTGCCCTTGCCCACCGGCTTCGTCGTGAAGAACGGGTCGAAGACGCGCGGCAGGTTCTCCGGCTCGATCCCGGGCCCGTTGTCGTGGAACGCGAGCACCGCGGCGCCCTCCTCGACGCTCCCGGTGACCTCCAGGCGCGGCGCCGCCTGGCCGGCCGTCGCGTCGTAGGCGTTCTGGACGAGGTTCATCACGACCTGCTGCAGCTGGCCCGACGAGCCCACCATCGTCAGGATGGGCGGCAGCGTCAGGTCCACGCGGAAGCCCGTCTTCATCGCCTTCCCCACCCAGTGCACCCCGCGCTGCACGACCTCGACGAGGTCGAAGAGCCGGCGCTCCTCGCGGTCGAGCGCCGAGAAGCGCTTCAGGCCGTCCACGATGCCGCGCGTGCGCTCGGCGCCCTCGACGGTCCCCTCGATGAGCGGCTGCAGGTCCTCGATGATCCGGTCGATGCGCAGCTCGGCGCGCAGCGCGCGCAGCTCGGCGGCGGGCGCGTCGCGGTGCACCGCCTCGAGATAGCGCTCGAGGCGGGACGCGTACCGCTGCAGCGCGTGCACGTTCCCGAGCACGAAGCTGATGGGGTTGTTGAGCTCGTGCGCGACGCCGGCCACGAGCCGGCCGAGGGACGCCATCTTCTCGGAGTGGAGGAGCTGCTGCTGCGTGCGCTTCAGCTCGTCGTGCGCCTGCCGGAGCGCGTCGTAGGCGCGGCGCAGCTCGCCCACCGGCCGGCCGGTGACGACCATGCCGAGGAGCTTCCCCGAGGCGCCGAGCCGCGGGGTGCCGTTGAGCGAGACGGGGACGCCGCTCCCGTCGGCGGCGCGCAGCTGCAGCTCGAGGTCGTGCACCGGCTCGCCGGCGGGCCGGCCGAAGACGCGCGCCGCCCGCTCCCGCGACGCGTCGTCCGCGAAGAGGTCCGCCACGGCCCGGCCCCGCAGCTCCTCCTCGCGGAGCCCCGTCAGCTTCACCAGCGACTCGTTCACGTCCTCGATCGTGCCGCCCCGCCCGCACACGAGCAGGATGTCGGACATCGAGCCGAGCACGCCCACGATGAAGCGCTGCGACGCCTCGAGCGCGGCGTTCTTCTCCTCCAGCGCGACCTCGTACTGCAGGAGGTCGTTGTAGACCTCCTCCATCTTCTGGATGACGTCGATCCAGGCCGCCTCGCCCACGCCCTCCGGGCTCTGGCTCCACTGCGGGTTGTCGCCCATCGCGCCCTATGTTCGAACGGGGGCTGCGCCCCCGCCCCGTCCAGCAAAGCTGGCCGGGGCCCCACCCCTGCTGGCCGGGTCCCGTGCGCTGCTGGGCCCGGCTTTGCCGGCCCCCCAGCAGCGCCCCGGCGGGCTCGCTTCGCTCGTTGACTGTTTCCGAACCATGATCGATCGCTCTAGTGAACAGTACACACCATGCACGGGTCGAAGGACCGCACCACGTGCTGCACCTGCACCGCGGCCTCGCCCTCGCCGGCGGGGGTCCCCACCAGCGCCAGCTCCAGCGCGCCCGGCCTGCCGCCGGCGTCGCGCGGGGAGAAGTTCCAGGTGGTCGGCGCGACGATCTGGTAGCCGTGGATCCGGCCGCGCCGGACGGTCAGCCAGTGCCCGAGCGACCCGCGCGCCGCCTCGACGAGACCCACCCCGCTGGCGTCGTCCGGCAGCCGGCCCTCGACGCAGAAGGGGGCGCCCGGCTCGAGCGCCAGCGCCCAGCGCTCCATCTCGGGCACCACGAGCGCGAGCTCGAGCACCCGCGCGACCACCCGCGAGAGCACGTTCCCACCGTCGATCGCGACGAGGTCGCGCGCGAGCGGGTGGCCGGCGACGACCTGGCGCGCCAGCGCGCCCACCTCCGCCACGCGCCCGCCGAGCCGGGGCGCCTTGCACCAGGTGTACGCGCCCGCCTTCTCCGCCACCGGGCGCGTGACGCCGTCGGCCGGGTGCCGGGGCGCGTCGTCGGCCATCCAGGCGTGGCTCACGTCCTCGCGGATGCTCCCCTCGTCGAGCGGCTGGAGCGCGCCGTCGAAGACGCCGGCCGGGAACCGCGGCGCGCCGGACGGCCCGTAGGCGCCGTAGCTCAGGAAGACGTCGCCGGCGCGCCCG
>DASWDS010000363.1:0-8881 GCA_036395165.1 Anaeromyxobacteraceae bacterium
TGAAAGCTCGCCTCCTGCGCCGCCGCCGCGGCCACCGCCGCCAGCACGGCGTCGAGCACGAGGCCCTTCTCGTCCTCGACCACCTTCGCCGCCAGCTCCATCTCGAACTCGAGCCCCGAGGCGGTGCGCAGGATCCGCAGCACCGCGGCGCGCGCGCCGGAGCGGTTCACGCCGTCGCGCGCGTCGTCGCGGTAGGCGCAGGTGCCGCACAGGACGCGCGCCACGTGCTCGGGCCGCACCTCGATGACCGAGGGGCGCCCCACCTTCGGCGGATCCCACGGGACGAACGACACCTCGGAGAGGCGCGCCAGCACGACGAGCCCGAAGAACGTCTGGCGGTAGAGGCGGGCGTGCGACGGCGGATAGAGCGTGGCGCGGTAGCAGTCGCCGAGGCGCAGCCGATCCTTGCCGAGCTGGCCCTTGAAGCTCTCCGCGCCCTCGTTGAAGTCGCCGCCCGACGGGAGAAACCGCTCCTCGAGCCCGCGCCCGAGGCTCGAAGGCCCTCGCAGCGCTTGGCGCAGCAGGCCGAGCTGCCGCAGGTGCGTCTCGGCGAGGCTGAAGGGGAAGTCGAGCCCGACGACGAGGCGCCCCTCCGACCAGCGCGCCTCCCCGTCCAGCCACCCTGCGAACTGCTCGCGCACGTCGCGCCGCCCGGGCGCATCCTGGAACGGACGCCACACCTGGACGAGCTTGGGCTTGCCCTTGGAGCACTCGATCTTGGCGGCGACGATCTGGTTTCCGGCCCCCTCGATGCCGCTCCACGACAGCCCGAGCACGGTGCCGCGCTGGGGCAGCGCGATCTTGGGCGCGGGCGCGCGCCCCCATACCGCCGAGCTACTGCCACTCCCGTCGCTCTCGCTCGCCATCGACCTTCATGCCTCCGTCGAGGATTTCGCAGCCTCGGCCCCACGGAAATCGCCGCACGCGTCACGCGATCATGAGTCGCGCAGCGAGGGCGCGGCGACGCCCTGTCGGGCGGCGCGCGAAATTGGCGTTTTGCGCTGGGCTCTTGCCGATGTCAACCGGAGTCGCGGCGAGGATAGCCCCGCTTGGGGCTGTCTGCCCGCCCGAGTCGCTGCCACCCGAGCGCCGCTGTGACGACATCCCAGAGGGGGGCACGCCCGCCCAGCAGGGTTCCGTGCGCACGCCGCCATCCCTATCGTGGAGCACGTATGGGAGCAGCGGCGCAACGCCAGGTGATGGTCATCGAGGACGACTTCGCGATTCGTGAAACACTGCGCGAGCTCCTCGAGGAGGAGGGCTACCACGTCGTGGGCGCCGCCAACGGGATGGAGGCGCTGGATCGACTGAAGGCGGGGCGCGCGCCGCACCTCATCCTGCTCGACCTCATGATGCCGATCATGGACGGGTGGGAGTTCCGGAGCGCGCAGCAGCTCGACCCCGCGCTCGCCGGGATCCCCGTCGTCGTGATCTCGGCGAGCCACGGCCTCGAGCAGAAGGTCGCCGGCATGTCCGCCGCCGCTTTCCTCGCGAAGCCCTTCGAGCTCGACGCGCTCCTCGAGACGGTCGAGCGCTACTGCCAGCGAAGGGTCCCGCGAG
Source organism: Anaeromyxobacteraceae bacterium (assembly GCA_036395165.1). GTDB lineage: Bacteria > Myxococcota > Myxococcia > Myxococcales > Anaeromyxobacteraceae > Anaeromyxobacter_A. The sequence continues at coordinate 1,561 of DASWDS010000363.1, forward strand.
AGCTGCAGCATTGAATCCAGGCTGCCGGGCTCGGAACCCGCGCGTGCCTGCCGCCGATCTCCGGCTTCACAGCGCGAGCACGTACGCGATCCGGAAGCTCGGGTGGACGAGCCGCGCCGGGACGACCTCCAGCTCCGCGACCGCCTCCCAGCGCTCCCTCAGGAGAAGGCGCAGCCCCGCCAGCAACGTCAGGGCCGTGTCGTCGCTCGTGAGAACGACGCCGTCGCTCGTCACGCGGAACCTGCCGCCGAGCTGGGACACGCCCACGCTGCCGTAGGGCGTCACGCTGCCCGGGCCGATCATGAAGCGGTAGCCCGAGGAGACGTCCGCCCCGACGGCAAAGGTCCGGAGCGTGTCACGGGTGTTGGGATCCGTGACTGGACTCTCCGACCATGCATAGACGGCGTGGGCGCGAAGCCCGGCCACCAGGGCGCCCGGCGCGTAGGCGATGCCGGCCTCGGCGGCGCCGTAGTGCGTGCTCACCTCGCGGATCCTGAAGGGCGGGATGTACGCCAGGCCGGCGAAGGCCCTGAAGCCCTCGGGCGCCGGCAGCCCGACGGCGAGGCGGGGCCGGGGGAAGAGCGGGGTGCGATCCGAGGCGGTGATCTGCTTCTTGCTCCCGGTGCTGCCGTCGATCGGTGGGATGCCGATGATCTCGATCCCCAGGCTGACCTGGCCCGCCCGGAGGCCGCCCGGCGCCTCGACCGGCGGCAGATCGAGGAGCAGGTCGTGGATGTCGATGAGCCTCTGCTGCTGATCGAGCATCGTCTGCGCGCGCGCCGATCCGGCGAGCGCGACGAGTAGCAGCGAGAGCGCGGCGCGCGTCCGCGTCACTGCCTGGGCGCCCTCGCGAGGCCGATGCGGTACTGACCCGTCGTGTCGAAGCCCGCGTAGAACATGTTCCAGCCGTTGCCATCGAGGAGGACGGACGGGGTGGTGAGGCCTCCCGAGTCGAACTCGCCCGCGGCGCCCTTCGAGATCGCCTCGCCGCTCGGACCGTTCTGCCTGATCTTGACCCACGTGATCCCGTCGTTCGACTCGGCGTAGCCGATGACGCCCTGGCTCGGCCCGCCGACGACGGGCGCCGCGGCCTGGCAGCCCCGGTACCACATGCGATAGAGGCTCTCCTTCTCCTTCACGACCGTCGGCTGGTACGCGCAGGCGACGTCGAAGGCGCCCGCGCCACCGAGGTCGAGGATCGATCCGTTCGCGATCTTGCCCGGCACCTTCGTCCAGGTGCGGGCGTCGGTCGAGACCGCCAGGGCGACGCGCCAGAGATTGTTCGCGTCGTTGGCGGAGTAATACATCTTGTATTGCGCGCCGTCCTTCAGCACCCAGACGTAGCCGACCTGCTGCTCGTCGATGGAGCCAGGCGCGCCCAGGGGCAGGACGTTGCTGACGACGGCCCCCGGGCCGCCGGTGTTCATCTTCGTCCAGTGGACGCCGTCGGGCGATTCGGCATAGCCGATGCGGCGGGCCAGAGCGAGCTCCCCGGGCGGACAATTGAACGGGTGATTGCTTCCATTGTACCACATGCGGTAGAGCGTTGCCCCCGCGACCTCGTCCTTGAGGACGAATGGGCGATAGGCGAGATGGCTGTCGAAGTCCCCCGGGGCGCCGATGTCCAGGACGGCGCCCGCGGGCGCGCCGGGGATCTGGCTCGGGACCCGCGTCCAGGCGATCCCGTCGCTCGACTGCGCGAGCCCGATGCGCCAGTGCGTGCCGTTGATCCCGGCGCAGGCGGTCGCAAAGGCGTCGCTGCCCCCGTAGTACAGGTTGTAGGTCACGCCGTCCTTGAACGCGCTGACCGTGAAGCTCGCGCGCTCGTCGAACGCCCCAGGGCTCCCGTTGCCCACCACCGCGCCCAGGAGCGCCGGATCGGGGCCAGGGACCTTCTGCCACGCGAGCGGCTCGAGCTTGGCGGTGCTCGATCCGCAGCGCGCGAGCCCGAGCAGCGCCGCGATCCAAAGCGCCAGGCCTGCCACCCTCGCCCGGCTCATGGGTCAGTAGCCCGGTCCGGAGACGGCGGCCTGCGCCACGGCGACCGTGCCCTGGAACGCGCTGTTCGCCGGGCTGCCGCTGTCGTGGAACGTGCAGGTCGCGACCAGCGGGAAGGGCACGGCCTTGCTCGTGCCGGCGGCGACGGTGACCGAGCTCACGCCGGGGCAGGCGCTCGCGTCGAACTCGACACCGTGCGGCACCGCATCACTGTTGGTGAACGTGACCGTCCCGCTCGGCAGGACGCACACCGCCTTGGGCGAGACGCCGCTCGAGCTGATGGTCATGGCCGCGGTATTCCCCGGCGTGCACCCGCCCCCTCCACCTCCACCTCCACCCCCTCCACCGCACGCGGCGACCGACGCCGCGGCGGCGCCGAGCGCAAGGTACCCTGCAAGCCTCATGAGAGACCTCCCATGCGTTCGATGCGATATAGCCCCCGGCGTTTCGGCCAGTTGCGATCCCGTTGGGGTTCCTACGGTAGACGGAGACGCTCCGGCAGCGGCCGGCGCGGTGCGCCCCATCCGACCGCAGACGACGCCAGAGCGTTAGGGCTTCCCCGCCTTCGCGGCCTTCGCGCGGAACTCGTCGCGATACCGCACCACCTCGTCGAAGAAGGCCGCGGGGACCACCTTCCCTCGCACGACCGGCCACGCCCTCTCGGCGGCGGCGCGCCAGGGACCTGGATCGACCCTCACGACGTCGAGCCCCTGCTTCTTCATGGCCGCGACCGCGTCCTCGTTGAGCTTGCGGACGTCGGCGTCGATGCGAGCGCCCAGCTCGCGCGCGATGGCGAGGAGCTTCGGGCGGACGTCGGCGGGGATCTTGTCCCACGCGTCCTTGCGCACCAGCGTCGCGCCGACCAGGTAGCCCCAGGGCATGTCGACCATGTGGCTCGCGCGCTCGAAGAGGCGCGCCGTCAGCATGTAGAGCGGCACGTTGGCGATACAGTTGATCATCCCGGTCTGGAGCGACGGGACGACGTCCGTGGACGAGAGCACCACCGGCCGGAAGCCGGCCGCCTTCCACGCGTCCACGCTGGCCGGATCGCCGTCCCAGGCGAACATCTTCGCGTCCGACATCTCCGCCGGCGCGTGGTACGGGTTCGTGCAGAAGATCCGGATGAAGCCGATCTGCGACCACTGCAACGGGACGTAGCCCTTCGACTGGAGGAGCTTGTCGAGCTCGGGCTCGACCTTCCCGAACACGTGCGTGAACTCGGCCTCGCTGTCGATGACGCCCGGCGCCGAGATCGCCTGCGGCTCCTTCACGATGTCGTGCATGCCGACGTTCGTGATGGCGGCGGCGTGGAGCTGGCCCACCGCCATCTTGCGGACCATGTCGCCCTCGCTGCCCTGCGTCCCGCCCGCGTAGATGCGGAGCTTCACCCGGCCGCCGGACGCCTCGGCCCACCTCTCGGCCATCTCCTTGAGCAGGTTGTGCCAGGTCGAGCCGCTCGGCGCGAGGGTGCCGAGCTTGATCGTCACCTCCTGCGCGGAGGCGAGGGGTGCGGCGGTGGCGAGCGCCACCGCGAGCGCGAGCTTTCTCACGTGTTCTCCTTCCGCTTCAGCTGCTGAAGAGGTCGTCGGCGTGCGCGAGGAGGAGCCTCGCTCTCCGCTGGGCCAGCGCGTTCGCGAGCCGGTGGGGCTTGTCGGCCTCGATGTCGGCCGCGAGCACCTGGTCGAGGAGGCGCTTGAACTCGGCGCGGTCCTGCCGCGAGACCGACACCGCCTCGGCGTAGGAGACGAGCGCACCGAGCTTCTTGCCCTTCGAGAGCGCCAGCGCGCGGTCGAGGTGCCCCTTCGCTCGCCCGAGCCCCGCCTCGCCGCCCTGCGAGGCGTCCCATGAGATGAAGAACTCGTGGAGGGCGCCCTCGTCCCAGGATTCGTCGATGGCGAGCGCGCGCGTCATGAGAGCTCCCGGCACGGGCAGCTCCGCGACGAGGCCCATGTCCTCCTTCGCGGTGGAGATGGCGAGCGCCCAGCTCGCCGCCGTCCAGTAGACGAGCGGGAGGTCGTCCTTGTTCAACGGGGCGAGGGCCGGCTCGAGATCGCGGGCGCCGCGGAGCTTGTCGCCGAGGCCGGGGTGCCGGAGCTCGAGGCCGCGCAGGCCGTAGTCGCGCGCGCGGAGGTAGAGCTTCTTGGCGCGCCCGCGCAGGGCGCCGGCGGGACCGCCGCGACCGGACAGCTCCGCCTCCTCCGCGTCGGTCTGCACGAAGGCGAAGCAGTACTGCGTGAAGCCGGCCGCGAGCGCAGTGAGGAGCCCCCGGTGCTCGGGCTGCTCGTCGAGGAGCCCCTCCAACGTCTTCAGGCCGAACGGGACGGCGGCGCGGACCAGCTCGGGGTCGTCGTCGCGCGCGTAGACGCCGCCCGACTCGCTCGACGAGAGCGCGTTCGCCACGGCCTTCGTGGCCACGGCGCGGCAGCCGGGGACGGTGGGCAGCGCGAGGGCCGCGAGGAGCAGTGGGAGGATCGGGCGCTTCACGCCGTTCCTGACGAAAAACCTGAAAAAAGTTCGCCGTAGTGATAGACGCCCCTCCGCGAAAGTCAACCGTGAAGGTCGATCCCACCGAGACGCTCGCGACCGGCGAGCCGACCCCGGGCGCCCCCGCCGAGAGCGCGCTTTCGCGCGTGGAGGGCGCCGCCGTCGGCGTCCTCCTCCTCGCCATGGTGGCCATCCCGGCCGGCGAGACGCTCAGCCGCCGCTTCCTCGGCCGCGGCATGTCGGGCTCCGGCATCCTCGTGCAGCACCTCACGCTGTGGGTCGGGTTCCTCGGCGCGCTCCTCGCCACCGGCGCGCAGCGGCACCTCGCCCTCTCGACGGCGGAGGTCATCCCCGAGGGCTGGCCCCGCCGCGGCGCGACGCTCCTCTCGCGCATCGTCTCGACGGCCGTGTGCGCGCTCCTCGCCTACGCGTCCCTGAAGCTCGTCGCGGCGGAGCGCGCCTCCGACCGCACGCTTCCGTTCGGGATCCCGTTCTGGTGGAGCGAGGTCGTGATGCCGGCCGGCGCCGGCCTCATGGCGCTGCGGTTCGCGTGGCGCAGCGGCACCGGCACGCAGCACTGGGCCGACCGCGCTCTCGCGCTCGTCGCCGCCGGCGTGGCCTTCGCCGTCGGCGCGCTCTCGCCGTCGCCGTGGGTCGTGCAGGGGCTGCTCGTCCTGATCGCCGTCGCGTTCCTCGTCGGCACGCCCGTCTTCATCGTGATGGCGGGCGTCGCCATGACGCTCTTCTGGCGCGACGGCACGCCCATCGCCGCGGTGCCGACGAACACCTTCGGGCTCGTGACGAGCGCGACGCTCCCGGCGGTGCCGCTGCTCACGGTGGCGGGCTACGTGCTGGCCGAGGGCGGCGCCGCGCGGCGCCTGGTGCGCGCGTACAAGGGGCTCTTCGGCTGGATGCCCGGCGGCGTCGCGGTCATGGCCGCCTTCGTCTGCGCCATCTTCACGACCTTCACCGGCGCCTCCGGCGTCACCATCCTCGCGCTGGGCGGCCTCATCCTCCCCACGCTCGTGGACGAGGGCTACCCGGAGGGCTTCTCGCTCGGGCTCGTCACGGCGGCGGGGTCGCTCGGGCTCCTCTTTCCGCCCTCCCTTCCCGTGATCCTGTACGGGGTCGTGGCGCAGGTCCCCATCGACCACCTCTTCATCGGCGGCATCGTCCCGGGGCTCCTGATGGTGCTGCTCGTCGCCGCCTACGGGATCTTCGTCGGCGTGAAGGCGAAGGCGCCGCGCCAGGCGATTCGCCCGCGCGAGGCCGCGGCGGCGCTCTGGGCCGCGAAGTGGGACCTCGGGCTGCCCACGCTCGTCATCATCGCGATCGGGAGCGGCTACGCGACGATCGTCGAGGCCTCGGCGCTGGGCGTCGCGTACGCGCTGGTGGTCGAGCTCTTCATCTTCCGTGACCTCAGGGTGCGCGATCTCCCGGGCGTGCTGGCCCACGCGGCGACGCTGGTCGGGGCCGTCGTCATCCTGCTCGGCGTCGCGCTCGGGCTCACGAACTGGCTCGTGGACGCCGAGATCCCGGGGCGGCTCGTGGAGTGGATGACCACGCACGTGCACAGCCCGGCGCTCTTCCTGCTCGCGCTCAACGTGGCGCTCCTCGTCCTCGGGAGCGTGCTCGAGATCTACTCCGCCATCATCGTGCTCGCGCCGCTCGTGGCTCCGCTCGGCGTCGCCTACGGCATCGAGCCCATCCACCTGGGCGTGGTGTTCCTCGCGAATCTCGAGCTCGGGTTCCTCTTCCCGCCGATGGGCCTCAACCTCTTCCTCGCGGCGTCGCGGTTCCAGAAGCCGCTGCCGTACCTGTACCGGCGCGCGCTCCCGTTCCTCGTCATCATGTCGATCGGCGTGCTCCTCATCACGTACCTGCCGGCGATCACGACGGGCGTCGTCCACGCGGTGAAGGGCGACCGACCGCCCGCCGTCACCGCCTCCGAGCCTGCCACGGCGCCCTGACCGCGGCTCACCGCGGCCCATCGCTGCTCGACGGACACAGCTCGGCGCCGGGCGTCCCGGCCAGCCTGACGGGCCTCGCGCACGCGAGCTCGCCCACGGCGCGCCAGCGCACGCCCGCCTCGGTGAGGCGGACGCCCGCGGCCTCGAAGACGCCGAAGCGGACGTCCACGCCGCCGGGCCTCTCCGCCAGCTCCTCGAGCTGCCGGCGCACGGCGCGCTGGACGGTCCGGTTGCGGGCGAGGTTGTTGACGGCCACCAGGCCTGCGTCGAGCGCGAGCGCCGCGAGCACGAGCGCCCCGGCGAGGCGCGCGCCGCGGCGCGCCGGGGCGGCGAGCGGCGCCAGCGCGAGGACGATGGGCACGAGCCAGAGCTGGGGCGCGAGCCGCGCCCACCAGCCCTCGGCCGTGACGAGGACCGTCGCCACGAGCGCGGCTGCGACGAGCGCCGCGGCGAGCGCCGCCGGTCGCGAGGCGAGGACGAGCGCGAGCGCGGCGAGGACGAGCCCGCCGCTGAAGAGCGGGCCGAAGCCGCCCAGTCGCACGTCGGGCGCGTGGAACTTGGTCGCCTCGTCCCCCACGATCATGAACGGCGGCTTGGGCCGCACCGGCGCCACCGGGTCGCCCGACGACGCCGAGAAGGTGGCGCGCAGGAGCCGCTCGACGCGATTCATCCTCGCGAACGCCTCGGGGCGCGAGCCGTACACGATGTCCTTCGCGTGGGCGCCAGCGACGGGGTGGAAGGGGTGCCCGTCGCGGAGCGTGTTCGTCACGTACGGATTCCAGCCGGGCCCGAGGACCGCGACGGCGAGCGAGAGGCCACCCGCGGCCGCGAGCGGCGCCGCCCCGCGCGCGCCCAGGCGCAGGAGGGCG
>DASWDS010000364.1:0-7419 GCA_036395165.1 Anaeromyxobacteraceae bacterium
CCCGTCCATGCCCGGAAGGCCGATGTCGAGGAGGACGAGGTGGGGCTCGAGCTCGAGCGCCATGCGGAGCGCGGCCAGGCCGTCCGAGGCGATGCGCACGTCGTGCCCCCGGTCGCGCAGGATCTCCGCCAGGACCTCCCCCGCGTCGGCGTTGTCGTCCACCACCAGGATCTTGAGCCCATGCGATGCGGCGTGCGGACGGCGCTCGTCGCGCGCGGCGCCGGCCGGCTCCGCGGCGAGCCGCGGCAGGCGCACGACGAACTCCGCGCCGCGCCCCGCGCCGCCGCTCCTCGCCTCGATGGTGCCGCCGTGCATCTCGACGAGCGTCCGCGCCACGGTGAGACCGATCCCCAGCCCGCCTTCCGCCCGGTCGAGGCTGCGCTCGGCCTGCTGGAACAGGTCGAAGACGCGGTCGAGCGGCTCGGGCGCGATGCCCACGCCCGTGTCGCGCACCCGCAGCTCGACGTCGTCGCCCGCGGGCTCGACGGTGAGCCAGAGCTGGCCGCCGCACGGGGTGTACTTGGCCGCGTTGGTGAGGAGGTTCACGAGCACCTGCTCGAGCCGGACCAGATCCCCGAGCACGTGGACCGGGTGCGCGGGGAGCGTCACCGCCGCGGCGTGGCGGCGCAGGTCGATGAGGTGCCGCGTGGCCTCGACCGCGCTCCCGACGACGGTCGCGATGTCGACCTCCTCCTTGCGCAGCTCGATCTTGCCGCTCGTCACGCGCGCCACGTCGAGCAGGTCGTCCACGAGCCGGCTCAGGTTCTCCGCCTGGCGCTCGATGACGTCGAGGTAGCGCACGGATTCGCCAGAGGGGCGCGAGCGGACGAGCGACACGGCCATCCGGATGGGGGCGAGCGGGTTGCGCAGCTCGTGCGCGAGCGTGGCCAGGAACTCGTCCTTGCGCCGATCCGCCTCGGCGAGCTCGCGGACGCGCTCGTGCAGCTCGCCTTCCAGCCGCTTGCGGTCGGCGACCTCGGCCTCGAGCGCGCGCGCCTTCTGCTGCAGCTCGGCCACGCGGCGGCCGCGCTCGACCGGGCTCGCCACGGCCGCGTAGCTCTCGGCCGGTACGACCTCGTCGTGCGCGGCGCAGATCTGGAGGAAGCTGGCGCGGTGCGCGTCGCGATCGAAGCCGCTCATCGGATAGGCGCAGCACAGCGACATGGCGTGCACGCGGGCGAGGTCGTTCCAGAGCTCCTCGAGCTGGAGGGCTTCCTCGCGCCTCCCTTCCAACCACAGCAACGCCACCATCTCACCGAAGACGCGGACGCGCCGCTGCCGCCGCGCCTGCGACGCCGCCGCGATGACGCCGCCCACCACCTCGGCGAAGCCCCGCTCGTCGATCCGCCCGCGCACGACCAGCTTCGAGAGCGTCTCGGCCGCGTCGAGCACCGCGAAGTGCGGCGTGTTCGCCAGCGCCGAGAGGTCCAGCCCCCGCGCGCGCAGGTGCTCGAGGAGGCGCTCGCGGTTCCGCTCCGTCGCGATCACCACGGCCGCGTCCCCGGCCTCGAGCCCATCGCCGATGAAGCGCCCCGCCATCTCGCCCAGGAACGCGCCGTCCTCGTAGAACTGGACGAAGTGTGACGCATCGCCGCGACCCTCCCGGGCGACGCGGAGGCCCTCCCGTATCTCGGGGACCGCGCTCATTCGCACTAAGGTAGGTCGGCGTGCCGTGGCCGCCACGGGGATCCTGCTGGGTCCCGCCCGCTCGCCAGGCCGCTCAGCGGGGGCGTGCGCGAGACTGTCGCGCGCTCGCGGGCAGCGCCGCACCGGTGCGGAGCTCGAGGAGGATCTCGAGCAGCTCGTCGATGCGATCCTGGGTCGACAGCCGGAAGGGGGCGCGCGAGCGGCCAGGGCCCACCCGGACTCCGAGCACGAGCGGCGGCCCGAGCGCGAACGCGTCCTCGTCCGTGACGTCGTCGCCCGCGTAGAGGGCGGTCTCGAGTCCGAGCTTGCGCAGCAGCGCCCGGATCGCGTCGCCCTTGTCGGGGAAGCCGGCCGGGATGACGTTCAGCACCTTCTTCCCGCGGACGAGTCGCGCGCCGTCGAGCCGGGCCGCCTCGCGGTGCACCGCCTCCTCCACCGAGCGCCACCGGCGCTCCAGGCCGTAGTGGACGGAGAGCGTGGAGCGCTTGTCCTCGATGAAGACGCCGCGCACGCCCTCGAGGTCGCGCGCGAGCGCGTCGCGCCAGCGGCCCACCTGGCGCAGGACGGAGGGCGGGACCGTCCGCGCGTGCCCGAGCTCGTACCCGTGGTTCCCGACGACGACGGGGACGAGCCCCTCGGTGAGGCGCGCGGTGTGCGCGTAGGCGCGCCCGGAGACGACCGCGACGGGCCAAGCGCGCGCGACGCGGACGAGCAGGCGCCGCGTCGACGGGCGCATGCGGGCGCCGTCCGGATCCCGGACCAGGGGCGCGAGGACGCCGTCATAGTCGAAGGCGAGCAGCGCGCGGGCGTGCGCCAGGCGCTCGAGGGCGGGGCGATGCCGTGCGAGGAGGATGTCCTTCACCCGACCCCGAAACTACAATGGCTGCGCCCCCGGCGCATCCTTCTGGCCACGGCTGCGCCCCGGCGCATCCTTCTGGCCACGGCCGCCGGACCGCTACGCCGCCTTCTGCTGCGCCGCGATGGCGGTGCGCACGAGGTCGGCGAGCGCCGCGATGAAGTCGGGGCGGGACCCGACCGCCTTGGCGCGGGCGTAGAACGCGGCGCCGCCCTTGCCCGCGGCCTCCTTCGCGAGGATGTCGAGGTCGTAGAGCGTCTCGAGGTGCTCCGAGACGAACGCGATGGGGACGGTGACGACCGCCCTCCCCCGCGCGTTCGTGCCGAGGTACTCGACCGTGTCGGGGCCGAGCCACTTCAGCGGCCCGACGCGGCTCTGGTAGGTGACCTGCCACTGTCCCGGCGCGAGGCCGCACCGCTCGGCCGTGGCGCGCGCCGACACCTCGACGTAGCCCGGGTACGGGTCGCCCTTCCTCACCTGGCTCATGGGCAGCCCGTGCGCGCTGAAGACGACGAGCAGGCGATCGCGGAGCGCGGCCGGGACCTCCGCGATCGCGTCGCGCAGCGTCGCCGCCGCGGCATCCAGCCACCCCGGGTGATCGTGCCAGGTGCAGACCTCCACCAGCGGCTTCTGCTTCGGCCACACGCGCCGCAGCTCCTCGAGCGAGCTCTTGCTGGTGGCGTTGGCCCACTGTGGATAGAGCGGCAGCGCGACGGCCCGCTCGGCGCCGGCCGCGAGCGCCTCGCGCACGCCCTCCTCGGTGCTGGGGTGGCCGCAACGCATGGCGAGGTGGGTCGTGAACCCCGCCGCGAGGGCGACCGCGAGCGCGCGCGCCTGCTCCTCGGTGCGCTCGACGAGTGGCGAGCGCCCGCCGATGAGCTGGTACTTCTCGGCGGACGACGGCGCCCGTCGCTTCGCGATGAGCTTCGCGAGCGGCCGCTTCAGCGGGCCGAGGCTCGCGGGGAGGACGTCGAGGAACAGATCGTAGAGGTAGGGCTCGACCTCGGCGAGGCTGCGCGGGCCGCCGAGGTTGAGCAGGAAGACCGCGGTCTGCATGCGACTCACCCCTCTCCCCCCGCTCATCCTGAGCGTAGGCACATCGCTGCGGCGCAGCGATGGCCGAAGTCGAAGGACCCTCTCGCCGCTGCGCGGGGCGAGGGGGACGAGACCCTCGGACCGTATCACACGGTGCGTGAGAACTGCTTCTTCCCGCCTTCCTTGTCGAGGTAGGCGTCGAACAGCATCGCGACGTTGCGCACCAGGAGCTGTCCGAGCGGGAGGACGCGCAGCACCTCGCCGTCGAAGGTCACGAGACCGTCGTCCTGCAGCTCCGCGACGCCCTTGCGGAGCGACGCCTCGATGTCGGCGCGCGCCTTCGGCCCGAACTTCGCCGCCACCTCGCCCAGATCGAGCCTGAGGAGGCACATGACGCGGTTGATCACGAATCGGCGCAGCACGTCGTCGGCCGTCACCGCGACGCCGCGCTCGACCGGGAGGACGCCCGCGTCGACCTTCTCGCCCCACTCCTTCAGCTTGTGCGCGTTCTGGGCGTAGGCGCCGCCGATGTCCGAGATGGAGCTCATCCCGAAGGCGACCGTGTCGGCGGCGGGGCGCACCGTGTAGCCCTGGAAGTTGCGCGTGAGGTAGCCCTCGGTCTGGGCGCGGGCGAGCTCGTCCGACTCGAGCGCGAAGTGGTCGAGCCCGATGAGCCGGTAGCCGCCCTTCGTGAACGCCTCGACCGCGCCGAGGAAGAGCTCCACGCGCTGCTCGGTCTTGGGCAGCGCCTCCTGCGGGAGCAGCCGCTGGTGCGGCTTCGACCAGGGCACGTAGGCGAAGCCGAAGACGGCCATCCGGTCGGGGTGGATGGCGAGGATGCGCTCGAGCGTCCGCTTCCAGGTGTCGGGCGTCTGGTAGGGGAGCCCGTAGATGAGGTCGAGGTTCACGCCGTTGAAGCCGTTCTTGCGGGCGGCCTCGACGAGATCGGCGGTCTCCTTCTCGCCCTGGATGCGGCCGACCACCTCCTGCACCTTCCCGTCGAAGTCCTGCACGCCCATCGAGATGCGGTTGAAGCCCAGCTTGGCGAGCGTCTCGATCTGCGCCTTGGTCGTGATGGCGGGATCGATCTCGATCGCCTTCTCCGCGTCGGGCGTGAACTCGAAGTGGCGCGCCAGGATGGCGTGGCAGCGGGTGAGCTGCTTCGAGTCGAGGAAGGTGGGCGTGCCGCCGCCCCAGTGCAGCTGCGAGACGCTGCGGCGGCGCGGCAGCTTCGCCGCGACCAGCGCGACCTCCTTCTCGAGCTGGTCGAGGTAGGAGTCGGCGCGGCTGCGGTCGTGCGTCGCCACCACGTTGCAGCCGCAGAAGCGGCACATCTCACGGCAGAACGGCAGGTGCACGTAGAGCGAGAGCGGCCCCGCGTCGGCGTCGGCGCGGGCGAGGTGGTCGACGTACCGCTCCGCCTTGAAGCCGTCGGACCACTCGGGCGCGGTCGGATAGCTGGTGTAGCGCGGCCCGGGCCGGTCGTACTTCTCGATGAGCTCGGGGGACGGGATCTCGATCACGCGACGCTCCTGCTAGGGCTGGAAGGCATGCACCGCGTCGACGAGCGCCTTCACGTTCTCAGGCGGCGTCGGGGGCTGGATGCCGTGGCCGAGGTTGAAGATGTAACCGGGCTGGTGCCCGACCGCCTCGAGCACCTGGCGCGTTCGGGCGACGAGCGTCTCCTTCGGCCCGAGGAGGAGCGTCGAGTCGAGGTTGCCCTGCAGCGCGATGGTGTTGGGCAGCTGGTGGCGCGCCTCGGCGAGCGGAATGCGCCAGTCGAGCGAGACCACGTCGTATCCGAGGGCGCCGAGCGGCCGCAGGTGCGTGCTCATCCCGGTGGCGAAGAAGATGGTCGGGACGCCCGTCTTCCGCAGCGCCGCCGCGATGCGCGCGAGGTACGGGAAGCTGAACTCCTCCAGGTCCTCGCGCCCGAGCTCGCCGAGCCAGCTCTCGAAGATCTGGACCGCCTGGGCGCCGGCGGCGACCTGCGCCTCGAGCTGCACGATGGCAGCCTGCGTGAGCTTCTCGAAGAGCGCGTGGGCGCCCTGCGGGTCGGCGTAGAGCATGGTCTTGAGGCGGGTGAAGCCCTGGCTCCCGCCCTCGACGGCGTAGCTCGCGACGGTGAAGGGGCCGCCCACGAAGCCGATGAGCGGCACGCGGTCGGCGAGGACGCGCCGGATGGCGCGGACGCCCTCCAGCACGTACGGGAGGTCCTTCTCCGGATCCGGCACGCGCAGCGCGTCGACGTCGGCGCGCGTCCTCACCGGGTTCCCGATCTTCGGGCCGCCGTCGCCCTTGCCCTTCTCGCCCTTCTCGAACGAGAGGTCGAGCCCCATCGCCGGCAGCGCGATGAGGATGTCGGAGAAGAGGATCGCGGCGTCGAGGTCGAACTCGTCGATGGGCGCGGCGGTGACCTGGGCGATGAGCTCGGGCGAGCGGCACAGCTCGAGGAAGCTCACCTTCGCGCGCACGGCGCGGTAGCTCGCCTGGTAGCGGCCGGCCTGGCGCATGAGCCACACGGGGACGCGGTCCACCGGCTCGCGCCGGCACGCCTTCAGGAATCGATGCTGGATCTGGGCCATAAGGGGGCGGGTATCTTACCCGAAGGCGCCCGGGCGTGCACCGTCCGGACCGCGCCCCGCGTCGCGCGGTCGAGTCACTTCACCGACAGGCCCTCCATCGCAACCTTGCCCAACGAGCCCCCTTCGGTCCGCGCGAGCCACGAGCGGCCCCAAGGGCGCATGCTACAGTGGCCTCTGGGGGGGCAACCATGGCGCTCCGCTTCACGGTCTCGCAGATCGTCGCTTCGCTCGCGTCCGCGGGCGTGGTCGCCGCCGGGTACACGCTGCTCGCGCCCCCGGGACCTCCGGGGTCGCGCGGCGAGCAGGGCGAGCGCGGTGTCCAGGGCGCGGCCGGACCACAGGGACCGGCGGGACCCCAGGGGTTGGAGGGGCTGCGCGGGCCGCAAGGACCGGCAGGGCCCACGGCGGCCTTCAAGGACGTCTCGACGAAGGACTACGTCATCCCCGGCGATGGCGCTGGGCAGGTGACGAACCTGCTCGCGCTGCCCTTCCGCGCGCCGGCGCTGGGCTGGGTGTTCGCGAGCGCCACCGGGTACTGCAACGTGCCCTCCGAGCAGGCCGCCACGCAGTACGCGATCTACCTGGCGGACGCGCCCGACGCGGCGCACGACGGCGCGCTCCCGAGCGCCGCCTTCGTCCGCTTCCCGCAGGGCGCGAGCATGGTCCAGGTGCCGTTCTCGGTGAGTCGTGTCCTCGCGGTGAAGGCCGGGCACAACGAGGTCTTCCTCGACTTCCAGAACTTCAGCGGGCTCGCCGGGTACAGCTGCCAGGCGAACCTCGTCGTCTTCTTCACGACGACGAAGCTGCAATAGGGCGGCACACCGGGGGTGCGCACTTCAGCCCGCGACGAGCGCCTTCATCGCGGCAGCGGCGCCGATCCCTGTCACCCGCACCGTCTTCCGTCGCCCGGTGTCGCCGCGGACGATGGTGAGAGCGGCCTTCCGCACGCCGAGCGCGTCGGCCAGGAACTGCACGAGCGCGGCGTTCGCCTCGCCGTCCACGGGTGGCGCCGCGAGCTGCACCTTGAGGCGGCCGTCGTGCTCGCCGACGACGCGGGTGCGCGAGGCGCGTGGCTGGACGAGCATCTCGAGCTCCGCGCCGCCAGGCACGTCGCGCGCCCATTCGCACCGGGGGGTGCCGCCCCTCCCCGCCATCACCGTATCCCGACGACGGCGATCTTCGCCTTGTCGGCGCGCCGGACCATCTCGTCGCGGTCCATGACGAGCGTCGCGCCCGCCTCGATGGCGAGGACGCGCGCCTTCGCCTCGCGCATGACCTCGATCGTGTCGGGGCCGA
>DASWDS010000365.1:0-7999 GCA_036395165.1 Anaeromyxobacteraceae bacterium
TCGAGAAGAGCCCCATGACGCGCCCGCGCATCTCCTCCGGCGCGAGCCCCTGCAGCAGCGTCATCGTCCCCGCCGCCTGGGTGAGGAAGCCGAAGCCGACGAGGACGAGGAAGAGGCACGAGAGCACGGGTGAGCGCGAGAGCGCGAGGCCCCCCACGCCGACGCCGAGCAGGGTCGCGCCCATCGCGACCCGCCGCCCGAGCCCGCGGAGCCCCGTCCTGAGCAGCAGCGACACCGCCGCCCCGAGCGCGCCCACCCCCGCCGCGCCCTGCATCGTCCCGAGCAGCCGCGCGTCGCCGCCGAGCACGTCCTTCGCGAAGGCGGGGAGCAGCGTGGCGTAGGGGAGCACGCAGAAGCTCGTCACCCCGAGGAGCGCCAGCAGCGCGCGCACGTGCGGCGTGTGGCCGGCATAGGCGAGGCCGTCGAGGAGGTGCCGCCGCCGGCTGCCGGCGTGGGGCGGCCGCGCCGGCGCGGGGTCCATCACGGCGAGCGCCCAGATGGTCCCGGCGAAGCTCACCGCGTTGAGCGCGAAGCAGACGCCCTCGCCCACCGTGGCGACCGCCCAGCCCGCCAGGGCGGGCCCCACGGCGCGGGCCCCGTTCACGACGCTCGAGTTGAGCGCCACGGCGTTGGGCATGTCCTCGCCCGCGATCTCCCCCAGCAGCGCCTGCCGCGCTGGGATCTCGAACGCGTTCGACAGGCCAAGCATGAAGACGAGCACGAGCAGCATCCACGGCCGCACCGCCCCCGAGAGCGTCAGGGCGGCGAGGAGGGTCGCCTGCACCGCTGCGTTCACCTGGGTGGCGAGCACGATCCGCCGCCGCGGGAAGCGGTCGGCGATCGAGCCCGCCCAGATGCCGAAGAGCGACACCGGGATCTGGGAGAGGAAGCCGAGCAGCCCGAGCAGCTGCGTCGAGCGCGTGAGGCGGTAGATGAGCCAGCCCTGCGCCACCGCCTGCATCCACGTCCCGACGAGCGAGACGCACTGCCCCGCGAAGAAGAGCCGCAGGTTGCGGTGCCGCAGCGAGCGGAGGGCGTTCGGCCAGCTCATGGGCAGCGCGAGCTTACATGGTGCGACGCGACCCCGCGCTCCGCGTTATGTTCTGCCGCCCATGCACGAGGCCCGTCCCCTCCGCGCCGAGCTCGGGAGCCTGGCGCGCCTCGCCGTGCCGCTCGCGGTGGCGAACGCGGGACAGGCCGTGATGGGCGTCGTGGACACCGCGGTGTGCGGCCGCGCCGGCGCGGCGGTGCTCGCGGGGGCCGCGCTCGGGAACGGGCTCTTCTTCGCGGCGGCGGTCTTCGGCATGGGGCTCATGATGGGGCTCGATCCGCTGGTCGCCCAGGCGTTCGGCGCGCGCGACGTCCGCAGCGCGCGGCGGCTCCTGTGGCAGGGCACCTGGCTGGCGCTCCTGACGGGAGCGCTCATCGCGCTGCCCTGCGCGCTCGTGCCGCTCGCGCTGCGTCCGCTCGGCATCGACGCGGAGGTGTCCGGGCAGGCGGGCCGACACCTCTGGATGCGCACGCCGAGCCTCCCCGCGCTCCTCTTCTTCGTGGCGGCGAAGTCGTACCTGCAAGGTCTCGGGCTCACGCGCGCGGTCGTCATCTCGGTCGTGCTCGGCAACGTCGTGAACCTGCTCGCCGACCTGCTCTTCGTGTTCGGCGGCGCGGCCCTCCCGGCGTGGACCGGTCCGCTGCGCGCCGTCCCTGCGATGGGCGCGGGCGGGTCCGGGCTCGCCACCGCGCTCGTCACCATCGTGCAGGCGCTCGTGGTGGCGCTGGCGGTGAGGGCGATCCCGCCGCCAGGCGGCGCCACCGGCCTTCGGCGGCCGGCGCGCGACGAGATCGCGCACGCGGCGCGCGTCGGCCTCCCCATCGGCCTGCACATGGGGGCGGAGGTGGCGGTGTTCGCGCTGGTCGGGTTCCTGGCCGCCCGGCTCGGCCGCGAGCAGGTCGCAGCGCACCAGATCGGGATCGCGCTGGCGAGCTTCAGCTTCACGGTCGCCGTCGGCATCGGCCAGGCGGGATCGGTGCGCGTGGGATGGGCCGTCGGCGCGCGGGACACCGCGGCGGCGCGGCGCGCGGGCCTCACCGCGTTCGGCGCCGGCGCTGCCTTCATGGCCTGCTCGGGCCTCGTGTTCCTCGCCTTCCCGCGCGGGCTCGCCCGCCTGATGAGCGACGATCCCGGCGTCGTCGCCACCGCGGCGCCGCTCCTCGTCGTCGCCGCCGTGTTCCAGATCTCGGACGGCGTCCAGGCCGTCGGAGCGGGCGTCCTGCGCGGTGCGGGCGACACGCGCTTCACGTTCGCCGCGAACATGGTCGGCCACTGGCTCGTCGGCTTCCCCATCGCGGTCGCGCTCGGCCTCCTCGGCCCGCTCGGCGTGACGGGCCTGTGGTGGGGCCTCTGCGCGGGGCTGTCGGCGGTCGCGCTCGGGCTGCTGCTGCGGTTCCTCAGCCTCTCGTCGCGCGAGATCGCACCGCTCGCGGCGCGCGCCGCCTCGGGGTGACGGATGCGCGTCCTCGTCATCGGCGGAACGCGGTTCGTCGGCTACCATCTCACGTGGAGGCTCCTCGCCGGCGGCCACCGCGTGACGCTGCTTCACCGCGGCACGCTCCCCGACCCCTTCGGCGATCGCGTCGAGCAGCTGCGCGCCGACCGCACGAGCCCCGACTTCGAGCGCGTCCTCGCTCGCCGCGACTTCGACGCGGCGGTGGACTTCGCCGCGTACACCGGTGAGGACGGGCGGCGCGCGGCGGAGACGCTCGGCGGGCGGATCGGGCACTACGTCATGATCTCGACGGGCCAGGTGTACCTCGTGCTCTCGCGCTCGCCGCGCCCGGCCGGAGAGGACGACTACGACGGCGAGGTCATGCCGCGCCCCGCCGCGGAGCCCGACCGCGGCGAGTGGGATTACGGCGCCGGCAAGCGCGCCTGCGAGGATGCCCTCGCGGACGCCTTCGACCGCGTGCGGTTCCCGGCCACGCGCATCCGCATCCCGATGGTGAACGGCGAGCGCGACCCTTTCCGCCGCGCCGAGGCCTACCTGTGGCGCCTCCTCGACGGCGGTCCGCTCCTCCTGCCGGACGGCGGCGCCGGCCGCACGCGCCACGTCTACGGCGCCGAGGTGGCGCGCTTCCTCGCGGCCATCCTGGGAAAGCCCGCCACGTACGGGCGCGCCTTCAACGTCGCGCAGGAGGAGACGCCCACCCTCGCCGAGCTCGTCTCGAAGCTCGCGGCGCTCGTGGGCTCGCGCTCCGAGATCGTGCCCGTGGCGGAGGACGCGCTCGCGGCGGCGGGGCTCGAGGTGCAGGGCGTCTCGCCCTTCTCGACGCGCTGGATGTCCTTCCTCGATCCGTCGCGGGCGCGGGACGAGCTCCGCTTTCACCACCTGCCGCTCGACGCGTACCTCGGCCGCATCGCCGCGAGCTTCCTCGCCCATCCTCCGGCGGAGCCGCCCGCCGCGTACCGCCAGCGCTCGAAGGAGATCGCGCTCGCGGCGGCGATCCAGGGGTGACGGCCGTGCGCCTCACGCTGCCGCAGCCCTGCCGCGACCTCGACCACACCGCCGACGTGGGCGTCGAGGTGACGGGCGCCTCGGCGGAGGAGACGCTCGCCCGGCTCGTGCTCGCTCAGTCGACGCTCCTCACAGGGGGCGAGCTGGTCGCGCCCGGACCGGACGCGCGCGTCGCCGTCGCATCGCAGGGCGGCCTCGCCGCGCTCTCGGTCGAGCTGCTCCGCGAGCTCCTCTTCCGCTTCGCGACGGGGCGCGTCCTGCCGGGCGCGTGCGAGGTCGTGCGCCTCGACGCCTCCGCGGCCGAGGTGGTCGTCGCGCTCGGCCCCTACGACCCGGTGCGCCACGCCGAGGGGCTCGATCTCAAGGCCGTCACGCGGCACGGCGCACGGTTCGACCGCGTGGACGGCGGGTGGCGCGCGCAGGTCATCTTCGACATCTAGGTCCCGTGAAGCTGCGCCGCATCGAGGGCGATCTCTGGGAGATCGAGCGCGAGGGCGAGATGCTCGTGCCGGGCCGTGTCTACAGCGTCGGACCGCCGGCGCCGGACGACCCCGCGCTCCGGCAGGTCGCGAACGTGGCCCACCTGCCCGGGATCCTGCGCTTCTCGCTCGCCATGCCCGATATCCACTGGGGGTACGGGTTCCCGATCGGCGGGGTCGCGGCAGTGGACGCCGCGACGGGCGCGGTGTCGCCCGGCGGCGTCGGCTACGACATCAACTGCGGCGTGCGCGTCCTCACGACGGGCGTCGACGCGGAGACCGTGCGCGCGCGGCTCTCCCAGGTCGTCTCGCAGCTCTTCCGCGACATCCCGACCGGCGTCGGCGCGAGCCGCGCCATCCCGCGCCTCTCGGAGGACGACCTCGCGGACGTGCTGGCGGCGGGCGCGCGCTGGGCGATCCGGCGCGGATTCGCGGCGTCGAACGACGACGCCGAGCGGTGCGAGGAGGGCGGGCGGCTCGCAGGGGCGGATCCCGCGGCGGTGAGCGAGCGGGCGCGGCAGCGCGGCGTGGACCAGCTCGGCACGCTCGGGAGCGGCAACCACTTCCTCGAGGTGGACCGCGTCGCCGAGATCTACGACGACGCCGCCGCGGAGTCGTTCGGGCTGTTCCCCGGGCGCGCCGCCGTGCAGATCCACTCCGGGTCGCGCGGGCTCGGGTACCAGGTCTGCGACGAGGCGCTCTCGTCGCTCGCCGCGACGAGGACCGACTTCGGCGAGGCGTACCGCGCGCTCCCCGATCCGCAGCTCGCCTGCGCCCCCGTGGAGAGCGAGTCCGGGCGCGCCTATCTGGGCGCGATGCAGGCGGCGGCGAACTTCGCCTGGGCGAACCGGCAGGTGATGACCGGGCTCGCGGTGCGTGCGCTGGCGCGCGCGCTCGGGGCGTCCGAGCGCGAGGTCGGCGCACGCCTGCTCTACGACGTCTGCCACAATGTGGCGAAGCGGGAGACGCACCTCGTCGACGGGCGGCCGCGCGACGTCCTCGTCCACCGCAAGGGGGCCACCCGGGCCTTCGGCCCCGGCGACGAGCGCGTGCCCGCGACGTACCGCGCGGTCGGCCAGCCGGTGCTCATCCCGGGAGACATGGGCCGCTACTCCTACGTGCTCGCGGGGACGTCGAAGGCCATGGAGGACACCTTCGGATCCTCCTGCCACGGCGCGGGCCGCCTGCTCTCGCGCGGTCAGGCGCTCAAGGCCGCGCGCGGCCGATCGATCGCGCGCGAGCTCTCGCAGCGTGGGATCGAGGTGCTCTCGCGCGGTCACAAGACGCTCGGGGAAGAGATGAGCGAGGCGTACAAGGACGTCGCCGACGTGGTGGGCGTCATGGCTCGCGCGGGGATCACGCGACTCGTCGCCCGCCTCGAGCCGATGGGCGTGATCAAGGGTTGACGCCCGCGTCGCGCTCGGAAAAACGGGGCGCCGCCGCGAGGGACCCACCGGCGCGGAGGGCCACGCCGAGCCACGCCTTAGATTCGATCACATGGAAGCACCCCGACCTCGCTTCACGCTCTTGCCCGGAGGGAGACCACGCGGCGCTCCCATCGGCCGCCCGCTCGCCCGCGAAGCGCTGCGCGTCATCGAAGGCGGACACACCGCCGAGCTGGAAGAGGCGCTCGCGGAGGCGGTAGAGGCGGCGCGCCAGATGCGCCTCGAGATCGAGCGCCGGATCGCCCGCGCGCTCGAGGCGTTCGAGGATCGCGGCTGACCCCTCGGGGCCCTCCCGCAACCTTCCCGGGCTTCCAACCTCGCGCCGGTGGCTATCTTAAGGCGGGGAGGGAATACCACATGGCGATGGGCGACGACGACAAGGTCGAAGGCGCGTGGGACAAGGCAAAGGGAAAGGCGAAGAAGGCCTGGGGCGAGATCACCGACGACAAGGAGAAGAAGGCCGAGGGCTCGATGGACAAGGCGAAGGGGACGATGAAGGAGATCAAGGGCGACATCAAGGGCGCCCTCGATCCCGACAAGCGCGACAAGCCGTAGACGCCGTCCACCGATCGACGGCCCCGGCTCGCGGCGACGGCGCGCGGGACGGGGCCGTCCTATGTTCGGGGCGTGAGCGACGACACCCTGCCAGGCGCGCGGCCGTTTCCGCCGGACGTGGCGGCGCGCATCGGGGCGGCGGCGGCCGCCGAGGCCCCCGCCGCGCGAGGCGGTGAGGGCCACGCTCGCTTCACCAATCGTCTCATCCTCGAGACGAGCCCCTATCTGCTCCAGCACGCTCACAACCCCGTCGCGTGGTGGCCATGGTGCGACGAGGCGTTCGACGAGGCGCGCCGCTCGGGCCGGCCCGTGTTCCTCTCGGTCGGGTATTCGACGTGCCACTGGTGCCACGTGATGGAGCGCGAGTCCTTCGAGGACGAGGAGATCGCGCGCTTCCTGAACGAGCATTACGTGGCGATCAAGGTCGACCGCGAGGAGCGGCCCGACGTCGACGCCATCTACATGACGGCGGTCCAGGCGCTCACCGGGGCCGGCGGCTGGCCCATGAGCGTCTTCCTCGGCGCGGACCGGGAGCCCTTCTTCGGTGGGACCTACTTCCCGGCGCGCGACGGCGACCGCGGACAGGGGCGCGGCTTCCTCTCCGTCCTGCGGGAGATCGCGGCGCTGTGGGAGCGCGACCCCGCGCGGGTGAGGAACGCGGGCGCCGCGCTCTCGAACGCGGTGCGCGTCGCGCTCGCGGGCGCCGACGCCGAGGCGACGAAGGACCTGCCCGGCAGCGCGCCCATCGAGAAGGCGGTCCGGTTCTTCGAGGGCGTCTTCGATCCGATCCACGGCGGCGTCAACCGCGCGCCCAAGTTCCCGTCCAACGTCCCGGTGCGCCTCCTGCTCCGCCATCACCGCCGGACGCACGACCCGGCGCCGCTGCACATGGCGCTCTTCACGCTCGAGCGCATGGCGGCGGGCGGCCTCATGGACCAGGTGGGCGGCGGGTTCCACCGATACTCCACCGACGAGCGCTGGCTCGTGCCGCACTTCGAGAAGATGCTCTACGACAACGCGCTCCTGCCGGTGGCCTACCTCGAGGCGTGGCAGGTGACGGGCCGGCGCGACCTCGCGCGCGTGGCGCGGCAGACGCTCGACTACGCGCTGCGCGAGATGACGTCGCCGGAGGGCGGCTTCTACTCGGCCACCGACGCCGACTCGGAGGGCGAGGAGGGCCGCTTCTTCGTCTGGAGCGAGCCCGAGATCCGCGACCTCCTCGGCGCCGGCGCGGACGGCTTCATCGCGTACTACGGCGTGACGCGCGAGGGAAACTTCGAGGGGCGGAACATCCTCTCGGTGAAGGAGCCGAACGAGGACGCCTGGGAGGCGCTCGCCGGCGCGCGCGCGAGGCTCGACGCGGCCCGTGAGGCGCGGCCGCACCCGCTGCGCGACGAGAAGGTCCTGGCTGCCTGGAACGGCCTCATGATCTCGGCGCTGGCGATGGGCGGCCGCATCCTGGCGGAGCCGCGCTACACGGCGGCGGCGGCGCGCGCGGCGGACTTCCTCCTCGCGCGGATGCGCCCCGGCGGGCGCCTCGCGCGCAGCTCGCGCGACGGCGCGCTCGGTCCGCCCGGCTTCCTCGCCGACCACGCGTTCCTCGCGCAGGGGCTGCTCGATCTGCACGAGGCGACGTTCGACCCGCGGTGGCTCGAGGAGGCGATCTCGCTCGCCGACGCGACCGAGCGCCTCTTCGGCGATCCGCGCGGCGGCTGGTTCGTCGCGGGCGAGGACCAGGAGCGGCTCATCGCGCGCGAGAAGCCGACGCACGACGGGGCGGAGCCGTCGGGGGCGTCCGTCGCGCTCATGAACGCGCTCCGCCTCGAGGGCTTCACCACCGACGCCCGCTGGCGCCGCGTCGCCGAGGGCGCGCTGCGCTGGTACGCACCGGTCCTGGCGGAGCAGCCGGCCGCGCTGACGGAGCTGCTCCTCGCGCTCGACGCCTTCACCGACGCGCCGCGCGAGGTCGTCCTCGTATGGCCGCCCGGCCAGGATGCGCCCGAGCCCT
>DASWDS010000366.1:0-15669 GCA_036395165.1 Anaeromyxobacteraceae bacterium
ACCTCGCCCGCGAAGGTGGAGGCGTTGTCGAACCCCATCAGGTTCCACATCGCGAGCATGAGGC
Source organism: Anaeromyxobacteraceae bacterium (assembly GCA_036395165.1). Taxonomy (GTDB): domain Bacteria; phylum Myxococcota; class Myxococcia; order Myxococcales; family Anaeromyxobacteraceae; genus Anaeromyxobacter_A. Next base: position 65 of record DASWDS010000366.1, read on the forward strand.
CGGCGGCGAGCGCGCCCTGGTCGGTGGGCCTGAAAACGTGGAACGCGGCCTGCGCCGCGGCGAGGCCGCCGTGGGACAGCGCGACCGCTGCGAGCGCGAGCATCACCGCGAACGGAGCCAGGAGCGCCGCGCCGAGCACGGCCGATCCGCGCCCGATGGAGCGGATCCCGAGCGCGTTCCACACGGTACACGCCGCGATGGCCGCCATCGCGAGCCACCAGCCGGGCTGCCCGGGCGCGTCGCCGGCGAGCGCCGGCCACGACCGCCCGAGATACGTGACGAGCAGCGTCGGGTAGATGGCGATGTCGACGATGCCCACCGCGAGCGAGAGCCACGCCTCCTGGAGACCCCAGAACGGCCCGAGCGCACGGCGGACCCAGAGGTAGTAGCCGCCCGTCGCGGGCAGCGCGGCGGCGAGCTCGCCCACGAGGAGCGCCACGGGGAGGCTCCACAGCAGCGGCACCACGACGAGCAGCGCGATCGCGCCGGCGTAGCCGTGCCCGAGGACGATCTCCTCGAGCCCGTACGGTCCGCCGGAGACGATGAAGAAGGTCGCTGCGACGAGGCCGAGCGTCGAGAGCTGGTCGCGGGGAGGCGGGTGCGCGCGCAACCGGAGCATCCTACGTCACTCGGCGGGTCTCCCGTCCGGGAGCCGGCCGCCCTGGAGAGTCCCACCGGAGGCCGAGCGGCATCACGCCCCCGCGACCTGCTTCACCTCGGACACCAACTTCTCGAGCGACGACTTGGCGTCGCCGAAGAGCATCGCCGTCTTGTCGTTGTAGAAGAGCTCGTTCTCGATCCCGGCGAAGCCCGGGTTCATCGAGCGCTTCATCACGATGATGCTCTTCGCCTGGTCCACGTTGAGGATGGGCATCCCGTAGATGGGGCTCGAGCGGTCGCTGCGCGCGGCGGGGTTCACGACGTCGTTCGCGCCGATGACGAGCGCCACGTCCGCCTGCTGGAACTCGCCGTTGATCTCCTCCATCTCCTTCAGCTTGTCGTAGGGGATGTTGGCCTCGGCGAGGAGCACGTTCATGTGGCCGGGCATCCGGCCCGCGACCGGGTGGATGGCGTACTTCACCTCGCCGCCGTTCTTCTCGATGAGGTCGGCGAGCTCTCGCACCGCGTGCTGGGCCTGGGCGACCGCCATCCCGTAGCCCGGCACGACGATGACGGAGCGCGCGTAGCTGAGCTGGAGCGCCGCGTCCTCGGGCGAGATGGGCTTCACCGCGAGGCCGTGCGCCACCTTGGCGGTCTTCTCGACCGGCTTGCCGAAGGCGCCGAATAGGATGTTCCCGAACGAGCGGTTCATCGCCTTCGACATCACCATCGACAGGATGAACCCCGAGGCGCCGTCGAGCGCGCCGGCGATGATGAGCACCTCGTTCCCGATGGCGAAGCCGGTCGCCGCCGAGGCGAGGCCGGCGTACGAGTTGAGGAGCGAGATCACCACTGGCATGTCGGCGCCGCCGATGGGAAGCACGATCGACACGCCGATGACGAGCCCGAGGCCGCACATGACGTAGAACGCCCAGGGCGTGAAGGGCTGGTAGACGAGCCAGCCGAAGAGCCCGAGCGTCGCCGCGAAGAGGAGCGCCGTCACCGCGTTCTGGCCCTTGTACGTGACCGGGACGCCGGGCAGGAACTCCTGCAGCTTCCCGAACGCCATGAAGCTGCCCGTGATGGTGAGGGCGCCGAACATCACCTCGAAGCCGAGCGCGGCCATGGTGGCGTGCGAGACGTCCGCGCCATTCCCCAGCGTGTAGAACTCGGCGATGCCGACGAGCGTCGCGGCCAGCGCGCCGAACATGTGCGAGATGGCGATCCGCTGCGGCATCGCCGTCATCGGCACGAACATGCCGAGCGGGTAGCCGACGGCGCTGCCGAGGGCGAGGCCCGCGACGATGTACCGATAGTCGACGATCTCGTGCTTGGTGAGCGTGCCCACGATCGCGAGCAGCATGCCGAGCGCGGCCTGCTGCATGCCGCGCCGCGCGCTGTCGGGCTTGGTGAGGCTGCGCAGGCCGAGGATGAAGAGGACGGACGCGGCGAGGTAGCTCGCCTGCGTGAAGAGCGCGGCGGTGGTCACGGCGCCCCCGCCTTGGTCACCTTCGTCCTCCCGGCGGGCCGGAACATCTTCAGCATGCGGTCGGTGATGAGGAAGCCGCCGACCACGTTGATGGTGGCTGCGGTCACCGCGACGAACCCGAGCCAGGTCGCGACGCGGTTCTGGTCCGAGCCTGCGGCCACGAGCGATCCCACGAGCGAGATGGCGCTGATCGCGTTCGTGGCGCTCATGAGCGGGGTGTGCAGGAGCGCGGGGACCTTGGTGATGACCTGGAACCCGACGAACCCGGCCAGCACGAAGACGTAGAGCTCGATGAGGGACGTGCCGTGCATCTTTGCATTCCTTGCTGCGTTCGTGGTTCGACTTCGCTGCGCTCACCGCGAACGGAAGGGGTTCACGGCTTCACTTCTTGCGGACCTCGCCCGCGTGCGTCACGACCATCGCGCCCGTGATCTCGTCCGCGAGGTCGAGCTTCGGTTTCCCCTCCTTGTCGAGGAGGTGCTGCAGGAGCGCCTGGAGGTTCCGGCTGTAGGTCTGGCTCGCGTGGAAGGCGACCGTCGACGCCACGTTGACCGGCCCGAGCACGAGCACGCCGCCCACGTCGATCGCCTCGCCCGGCCTGGTCAGCTCGCAGTTGCCGCCCGTCTCGGCGGCGAGGTCCACCACCACGGCGCCCGGCTTCATCGAGCGCAGCATCTCCGCCGTGACGAGCCGCGGCGCCGGCTTGCCCGGGATCTGCGCGGTGGTGACGACCAGGTCCTGGGCCGCGATGTGCTTCGCGATCGTCTCGAGGACGCGCCGCTGCTGGTCCTCGGCGAGCTCCTTCGCGTAGCCCCCCGCGCCCTCCGCCGCGACGGCCGCCTCGACGAAGGTCGCGCCGAGCGACTGCACCTGCTCCTTCACGACCGGCCTCACGTCGAAGCCGGAGACCACCGCGCCCAGCCGCCGGGCGGTCGCGATGGCCTGCAGGCCCGCCACCCCGACGCCGATGATGAACGCCTTGGCCGGCGCGAGCGTCCCGGCCGCGGTCGTCATCATGGGCAGGATCCGGTTCATCGCCTCGGCGCCGATGACGACGGCTTTGTAGCCCGCGAGGTTCGCCTGGGAGCTGAGCGCGTCCATCGCCTGCGCCCGAGTGATGCGCGGCACGAGCTCCATCGCGAGCGCCGTCACCTTGCGCTCGGCGAGCGCGGCGACGATCTCGCCGCTCGTGGCGGGCGCGAGGAATGAGACGAGGATCGTCCCGGGCGCGAGGCGCGCCACCTCGTCGCGCGACGGGCGCTGCACCTTCAGCACGAGCTCGGAGCGGCCGAGGAGCTCGGCGGCCCCGGCGACGACGATCGCTCCAGCCGCCTCGTACTGCGCGTCGGGGAAGCCGGCCGCGGCGCCCGCGCCGCGCTCGACGGCGACGTCGTGCCCCGCCCGCTTCAGGCGACCGGCCGTGTCAGGAACGAGGGCGACGCGCCGCTCCTGCGCCGCCGTCTCGCGTGGGACCCCGATCCGCATCCACGTCCTCCGAAGGTCCTCGTCCCTATCACGGCACGGCGGGTGAGTGGCGGATCATGTGCCACCCCACGTGGGACGGAACGCGGCTCGCGCTCCGTTATGTAGGAGCGCCAGGCCACGGAGGCGTTCGATGATGCTCGCTCGCTTCGCCCTCACGCTCACGGCCGTCTCGCTCGCGGCCAGTGCGCTCCCCGCGCGCGCGGCCTGCACGCGCGTCTGCGACGACGCGTACTCCTACGGCGGCGACGCGGAGGAGCACGTCATCGCGGCTCCGGACCGGCCACGGAAGGCCGCGCCGCCCGTCGAGGCCTCGCTGCCGGGTTACCTCTGGTCGAAGCTGCGCGAGCGAACGCACGAGGTGGTGGACGCAACCGCGTACGCGCTCATCAAGGCGACCGCGAGCGTCGCCGTGGCGGTCGCGGCGAAGGAGCAGTCCGCCGAGAAGGCGCCCTCTAGGGCGGGCACGCCGCCTTCGCCACCGCCCGCCCCGGTGCCCCGCAAGAAGCCGCACGCGTAGCGCCTCGACACAGCGCGTCGTGCCGAGCTCGGCGTGGGTGCCCGGGGCGGGTCATGTCCGACCCGGAGTTCCTCGGACCCTTCGCCGCGACGCCGCCTCCGCTCTCGCCGATGGCGCACGAATATCCCAGGGAAACGTGGAAGATCGCGCGCCGGCCGTCACGAAGGGCCCATCCCGGGTCTTGTGGTACGAACCTTTCAGGGGGTGGACCGCGGAACCCGGAGCCATGATGCCACGCCTGTGGAAGCTCATCCTCGCCAGCCGGGTGTGGCTCGTCATCGTCCTGGCTGCGGCGTGCCTGCTCGCCGTCTCGCTCAACTCGCTCCGCGTCCTCAAGGAGCGCGTCGGCGACGAGCGCCGCGCCAAGATCCGCGCGACGGTCGAGACGGTGCACGGGTTCATCGCGCACTACGGCGCGCTCGCCGAGTCCGGCAGGATGACGCGCGACGAGGCGCAGCGCTCCGCGATCGAGGCGGCACGCGGGCTCCGCTACGAGGGGGACGAGTACTTCTGGATCAACGACCTCCAGCGCCGGATGCTGATGCACCCCGTCTCCCCCGAGCTGGAGCAGAAGGACCTCTCCGAGTTCGTCGACGCGTCCGGCACGCGCCTCTTCGTCGAGTTCGTTGCCGCGGCCCTGCGAGGCGAGCGCCGGGAGGGCTTCGTCTCCTACCGCTGGCCGAGGCCGGGCGGGACCGAGCCCGTCCGCAAGCTCTCCTTCGTGAAGCTGTACCAGCCGTGGGGCTGGATCGTCGGCTCGGGGATCTACCTCGACGACATGGAGGCCGCCTTGACGACCGAGGCGCGCCGCGTCCTCGTCGCGATGGGCCTGCTCGGGCTCCTCCTCTGCGTCGCGGGTGTCGCCATCGTGTGGAATGCGCGGCGCGTGAGCCGCCTCGAGGCCGACCAGGAGCGCGCCCACGCGACCGCGGCACGGCACCAGCGCGCGCTCCTGACGCTCTCCGCGTGCAACGAGGCGCTGGTGCGCGCGAGCGACGAGGCGGCCCTGCTCGAGGCGGTGTGCCGCATCATCGTCGAGGTCGGCGGCTACCGCCTCGCCTGGGTCGGCGTGGCCGAGCACGACGAGCGCAAGACGGTCCGCCCGGTCGCGACCGCGGGTCACGACGCCGGCTACGTCGCGTCGCTGGACCTCGTCTGGGCCGACAGCGAGCGAGGGCGCGGCCCGATGGGCACGGCGATCCGCACCGCGAAGCCCGCCATGGCGAAGGACATCCCCTCGGACGCGGACTTCGCGCTGTGGCGCGATCGCGCGGCGAGGCACGGCTACACGTCGGTCGTCGCCTTCCCGCTGGCCGCCGAAGGCGCCACCCTCGGCGCCCTCGCCATCTACGCCGTCGAGGCGGACGGCTTCGACCGCGACGAGATGAAGCTGCTCGCCGAGCTCGCGGACGACCTCGCCTTCGGCATGGTGGCGCTGCGCGGGCGCGACGAGCGGACGAGGATGACGGAGCAGCTCGTGCAGGCGGACCGGCTGGTCGCGATGGGAACGCTCGCGGCAGGCGTCGCGCACGAGATCAACAACCCGCTCGCGTACGTCGTGGCCGGCCTCGACTTCACGACGCAGGCGGTGGCTCAGGTGTCCGGCGAGCTCGAGCCAGGGCGGCTCGACGAGGTGGATCAGGTCCTGAGCGAGATGCGCGAGGGCTGCCGCCGCATCCGGCAGGCGGTCCAGGATCTCAAGACGTTCTCGCGGGGCGACGAGGAGTCGCGCGAGGCGCTCGCGGTGGGCGACCTCCTCGACTCGTCGATCAACATGGCGCTGAACGAGATCCGCCACCGCGCCCGCGTGGTGAAGCGGTACGGGCCCACCCCGCTCGTCCACGGCAACGCGTCGCGGCTGGGGCAGGTCTTCCTGAACCTCATCATCAACGCCGCCCAGGCCATCCCCGAGGGCGCGGCCGACGCGAACGAGATCCGGCTCGCGACGCGCACCGACCCGGCCGGGCGCGCGGTGGTCGAGGTGCGCGACACCGGCGCGGGCATCGCTCCCGAGGACCTCCGCAGGATCTTCGACCCCTTCTTCACCACCAAGCCCGTCGGCGTGGGGACGGGGCTCGGGCTCGCGATCTGCCGCAACATCGTCGCCAGCATGGGCGGCGAGATCTCGGTCGAGACCGAGCTCGGGAAGGGGAGCGCCTTCCGCGTCTCGCTCCCGCCGGCCCCTCGCGCTGACGCGGGGCCGGAGGTCGAGGCGGCGCCGGAGAGGGCGGCGCGGCGCGGGCGGATCCTGGCCGTCGACGACGAGCCGCTGGTGGGTGTCGCGGTGCGGCGGGCGCTGGCGGCGGAGCACGACGTCGTGACGGAGACGACGGCGCGGGCCGCCCTGGACCGGCTCCGCGCCGGTGAGCGGTTCGACGTCATCCTGTGCGACCTCATGATGCCCGAGAAGAGCGGGATGGAGCTCTACGCCGAGCTGGCGAGGGTGGCGCCCGACCTGGCGCCTCGCATCGTGTTCCTCACGGGGGGCGCGTTCACCTCGACCGCCAGCGCGTTCCTGGACGCGACGACGAACCCGCTCGTCGAGAAGCCGTTCGAGACGCAGCAGCTGCGCGCGGTGATCCGCGGCTTCGTCGGCTGAGCCTCACTGCGCCGTGTAGCCGGCGTCGACGACGACGGCCTGCCCCGTCACGCAGCCCGCCTTGTCGCTCGCGAGGAAGAGCACGTAGTCCGAGACGTCCGACGTCCGGAGGAGCTTCCGCATCGGGATGAGCGGATAGAGGACGTCCTCCAGCACGCGCTCGACGGGCACGTTCCGCGTCCGCGCGAGGTCGCCCATCTGGTTGCGGACGAGCGGCGTGTCGACGTAGCCGGGGCAGATGGCGTTCACGGTGATGCCGTCGGTCGCGCCCTCGAGCGCCGCCACCTTGGTGAGCCCGATGACGCCGTGCTTCGCGCTGTTGTAGGCCGCCTTGCCGGCGAACCCGACGAGCCCGTTGACGGACGCGACGTTGACGACGCGCCCCCACCTCCGCCGCTTCATGCCCGGGAAGACGTGCTTGATGGCCATGAACGGGGCGACCAGCATCACCCTCACCAGGAGCTCGAACTTCTCGGTGGGGAAGCTCTCGATGGGCGAGACGTGCTGCAGGCCTGCGTTGTTCACGAGAATGTCGATGCGGCCGAAGCGCTCGGCCGCCACGTCGAGCGCCCTCGTGAGCTGCGCCTCGCTCGTGACGTCGCAGGCGACGCCGATCGCCTCGCGGCCACCCTTCGCGATGCCTTCGGCGGCGGCGCGCACCGCCTCTTCCCTCACGTCCGAGAGCGCGACCCTGGCGCCCTCCTCCGCGAGCGCCTGCGCGATCGCGAGCCCGATGCCGCTCGCAGCGCCCGTGACGAAGGCGACCTTGTCCTTCACCAGATCCGACATGGCGACCTTGCCCCTCTCCCCGGCCCTCCCTCCGCGTCGCGGGGGGAGGGGGACGAAACCCTTCGACCTCGACTCGCGACCCCTAGAACGGAAACTTCTTCGCGAGCGCGATCGCCTCGCCGACGAACCCGCGCCGGAAGGCGAGCACGCCCACCACGAACACGACCCCCGTGATGACGGTCACCCACGACCCGAAGCCGGACAGGTAGTTCTGCAGGACGAGCACGATGAGGGCGCCGACGGAGGGGCCCATCACGGTCCCCATCCCGCCGAGGAGCGTCATCAGCACGACCTCGCCGGACATGTGCCAGTGCACGTCGGTGAGCGTCTCGGACTGGAACACCACCGTCTTGAGCGATCCGGCGAGCCCCGCGAGCGCGGCCGAGATGACGAAGGCGAGCAGCTTGTACCGGTCGACGTCGTACCCGAGCGACAGCGCGCGCGGCTCGTTCTCCCGGATCGAGCGGAGCACGTGCCCGAACGGCGAGTGGATGGTTCGGTAGATGAGCCAGAAGCCGAAGAGGAAGACGCCGTAGGCGAAGTAGTACATCGCGTACTTGCCGTCGAGCGAGACGAGCCCGAGGAGCTTTCCCCGGGGCACGCCCTGCAGGCCGTCGTCGCCGCCCGTGAAGTTCATCTGGACGGCGAGGAAGTAGACGACCTGCGCCAGGCCGAGCGTGATCATCGCGAAGTAGATCCCGGAGCGCCGGATCGCGAGCCCGCCGATGGCGAACCCGAGGACCGCCGACACCGCCGTCCCGAGGAGGATGCCGAGCTCCGTCGGGAACCCCCACACCTTGAGCGCGTGGCCGGTCACGTACCCGGCCGCGCCCAGGAACGCCGCGTGGCCGAAGGAGAGGAGCCCGGTGTAGCCGAGCAGCAGGTTGAACGCGCTGGCGAAGAGCGCCATGCAGAGCACGTTCATGACGAACACCGGGTACACGAGGTACGGCAGGACCAGCCCGGCCACCGCCATCCCGGCGAAGGCGAGGCGCACGCGCCCGGGCGTCCAGCCGACGCTCGCGCCCGCGCGGAGGGCGACGCTCACCGCTGCCTCCCGAAGAGCCCCGCCGGCCGGAGCAGCAGCACGATGGCCATGACGAAGAAGACGACCACCGACGAGGCCGCCGGGTAGAAGTAGCGCGTCAGCCCCTCGACGATCCCGAGCCCGAGGCCGGTCAGGATCGAGCCGAGGATGGACCCCATCCCGCCGATCACGACCACCGCGAACACGATGATGACGAGGTTCGACCCCATCGCCGGGTTGACCTGGTAGATGGGCGCCGCCATGACGCCAGCGAAGGCGGCGAGCGCCGCGCCGAAGCCGTAGGTGAGCGTGCGCATGAGCGGCACGTTGACGCCGAAGGCCTGCACGAGCTTCGGGTTCTCGGTGCCGGCGCGGAGGTAGCTGCCGAGCTTGGTGCGCTCGATGGTGAGCCAGCAGGCGAAGCAGACCGCGACGGCCACCACCACGACCCACGCGCGGTACTGCGGCAGGTACATGAAGGGCAGCCGCACCCCGCCCTGCAGGACGTCGGGGACGGGGTACGGGTTGCCGGAGTTGCCGTAGTGCTCGTGGAAGAGCCCCTCGATGACGAGGGTGAGCCCGAAGGTGAGGAGGAGGCCGTACACGTTGTCGAGCCCGTACAGCCGCCGCAGCATGGTGCGCTCGATGACGATGCCGAGGAGGCCCACCGCGGCGGGCGCGAGCAGGAGCGCGGGCCAGTACCCGATGCCGAGTGACGAGAGCGCGATCCACGCCACGAACGCGCCCATCATGTAGAGCGCGCCGTGGGCGAAGTTCACGATGTCGAGCAGCCCGAAGATGATCGCGAGCCCGAGCGAGAGGAGCGCGTAGAACGAGCCGTTGATCACCCCGAGCAGCAGCTGGCCGAAGAGCGCCTGCATGGGATGTTTCCCTCCCCGGGCTCAGCCGCGCCGGCTCACTTCTTGGCGGTGGCGGTGGGGCACTTCTGTGCCTCCACCGTGGGGAACGCCTGCTCGGCGGGGATCGTCTTCACGATCTTGTAGTAGTCCCACGGGTACTTGGACTCCTGCGGCGACTTCACCTGCACGAGGTACATGTCGTGCCGGTGGAGGCCATCGGGCCCGATCCGGCCGTTCTTCGCGAAGAAGTCGTTCACCGGCGCCGCGCGCATCTTCGCCAGGACCGCGTCGGGCTCGTCGGTGCCCGCCGCCTTGATGGCCTGGAGGTAGTGCGTGACCGCCGAGTAGATGCCCGCCTGCACCATGGTGGGCATCGCCTTCTTGCGGTTGTCCGGGTGGGACTGGAAGCGCTTCGACCACTTGCGCGTGTCGTCGTTCATGTCCCAGTAGAAGGCGGTGGTCGCGTAGAGGCCCTTGGCCAGGTCGAGCCCGAGGCTGTGGATGTCGGAGATGAAGACGAGCAGGCCGGCCAGCTTCTGGTCCTTCGTGATGCCGTACTCGTTCGCGGCCTTGACGCAGTTGATGGTGTCGCCGCCGGCGTTCGCGAGCCCGATGATCTGCGCCTTCGAGCTCTGCGCCTGCAGGACGTAGGACGAGAAGTCGGTCGTCCCCGGCGACGGGAAGCGGACGGACCCGAGCACCTTCCCGCCCGACTCCCTCACCACCTTGGCCGTGTCCTCCTCGAGCGACTTGCCGAAGGCGTAGTCGGCGGTGAGGAAGAACCACGTCTTGCCGCCCGTGTTCACGACCTCGCGGCCGGTGCCGTTGGCCATCGCCCAGTTGTTGTAGGTGTAGTGCACGGTGTACGGGTTGCACTTCTCGCCGGTGATGGCCGTCGTGCCCGGTCCGGAGAGCAGCGCCACGCGCTTCTTCTCGGCCGCGACCGGCATCACCGCGAGCGCCGTCGAGGACGAGACCAGGTCCACCACCGCGTCCACGCCCTGCTCGTCGAACCACTTGCGCGCCGTGTTCGAGGCGACGTCGGCCTTGAGCTGGTGGTCCGCGGAGAGGAGCTCGATGGGCGCGCCCGCCACCTTCCCGCCGAAGTCCTCGATCGCGAGCTTGGCCGCCAGGACCGAGCCCGGGCCGGCCAGGTCGGAGTAGTAGCCCGTCATGTCGGTGAGCACGCCGATGCGGACGGCCCCGTCCGAGATCTTGGCCGGGGCGGCGGCGGCCGGGCGGGTGAGCGTCAGCACGAGCAGCGCGAGCGACGGCGTGATGCTTCTCGTCATGGTGTCCCTCTCCTTGGAAGCGGGTTGAGCCTCTAGACCCCGAGGTAGCGGTGCAGCTTCTCCATGCTGGTCGGCAGCTCGTCCTTCGTGACCATCTCCACGATGCGGCCGTGCTCGACCACGTAATGGCGGTCGGCGAGCGGCGCGGCGAATCGGAAGTTCTGCTCGACGAGGACCATCGTGAAGCCGCGCTGCTTGAGCTGGCGCACGGCCCGGCCGAGCGCCTGCACGATGACGGGTGCCAGCCCTTCGGTGATCTCGTCGAGGAGGAGGAGCCGCGCGCCGATGCGGAGGATGCGGCCCAGCGCCAGCATCTGCTGCTCGCCCCCCGAGAGCCGCGTCCCCTGGCTGTGCCGCCGCTCCTTCAGGTTCGGGAACATGGCGTAGATCTCGTCCACGCTCATGCCGCCGCTCCCGACGGCGGGCGGCAGGAGCAGGTTCTCCTCCGCCGAGAGGCTCGAGAAGATGCCGCGCTCCTCGGGGCAGTAGCCGATGCCGAGGTGCACGATCTGGTGCGGCTGCAGGTGGATCGTCTCGCGGCCGTTCATCATCACCGAGCCGGTCCGGCGCCCGGTGAGGCCCAGGATCGCCTTCAGGGTGGTGGTGCGTCCCGAGCCGTTGCGCCCGAGCAGCGTCACGAGCTCGCCCTTTTGCACGCTGAAGTCGACGCCGTGGAGGATGTGCGACTCGCCATAGAAGGCGTGCAGGTTCGTCACGCGAAGGAGCTCGACGCGCGGGCTGTCGAACGCGCTCGCGCTCACTCGGCCACCCCGATGTACGCCTCGAGCACCTGGGGGTTCTTCGAGATCTCGTGGTAGGGACCCTCGGCGAGGACGCTCCCGCGCGCGAGGACCGTGATCGTGTCGGAGAGATCGGCCACCACCGAGAGGTTGTGCTCCACCATGAGCACGGTCCGGTCCTTCGCCACCCGCCGGATGAGCTGGGTGACGCGCCCGACGTCCTCGTGGCCCATGCCCTGCGTCGGCTCGTCGAGGAGCATCAGCTCCGGCTCGAGGGCGAGGGTGGTCGCGATCTCGAGCGCGCGCTTGCGCCCGTACGGCATCTCGACGGCGACCACGTCGCGAAAGCCGGCCAGGTCCACCGAATCGAGGATCTCGACCGCGCGGTCGTCGAGCTCTTCGAGGGTCCGCTCCGAGCGCCAGAAGTGGAACGACGTGCCGAGCTTGCGCTGCAGCGCCACACGGACGTTCTCCAGCACGGAGAGGCTGGGGAAGACCGCGGACATCTGGAACGAGCGCACGACGCCGCGCCTCGCGATCTCCGCCGGGCGCGCGCCGGTGATGTCCTCGCCCTTGTAGAGGATGACGCCGCGCGTCGCCGGGAGGAAGCGCGTCAGCAGGTTGAAGACCGTCGTCTTGCCTGCCCCGTTCGGGCCGATGAGGGCGTGGATGGCGCCGCGCCGCACGCGCAGCGCGACGTCGTTCACGGCCAGGAAACCCGCGAACTCCTTCGTCAGGTTCCTCGTCTCGAGCAGGATGTCTTCGCCCATGAGTGAAGGTCCGCCCGAGCGGCGCAAAAAGCTCTTAACGTCGGTTTTGCGGTTGTCGAGCCTTCGCGTTCCCGAAGCCGCCGTCGCGGGCGCGATGACACGCCGCGGTGCGGTGTCGCACAGCCCCGCGCGGCCGCACGCGTATGACCCATAAGGGCCAGGCCGGTCAGCGTGCACCTGCAAATTGCTGTGTCGATTCTTCGCTCGCGGAGGCTCACACCATGCAAGTCACCCGCCGACAGTTCGTGAAGTACGCCGCCGGAGGCCTGGGCGCGACGAGCCTCGTCGCGCTGGGCTTCTCGCCGAAGCGAGCGCTCGCCGAGGTCCGGCAGTTCAAGCTCGCCCACACCTCGGAGACGCGCAACACGTGCCCGTACTGTGCGGTCGGGTGCGGCATCATCATGTACTCGCTCGGCGATCGCTCGAAGAACGCGACGAGCGAGATCATCCACATCGAGGGCGACCCGGACCACCCGGTGAACCGCGGCACGCTCTGCCCCAAGGGCGCCTCGCTGCTCGACTTCGTCCGCTCGCCGGACCGGGTCAAGTTCCCCGAGTACCGGGGGCCTGGCGAGACGAGCTTCAAGCGCGTCAGCTGGGACTGGGCGCTCGACCGCATCGCCCGGCTGATGAAGGACGACCGCGACAGGAACTTCACGCAGAGGAACGACAAGGGAGTCGCGGTGAACCGGTGGACGACCACCGGCCTGCTCGCCGCGAGCGCGTCGTCGAACGAGGCCGGCTACATCACGCAGAAGGTGGTGCGCGCCCTCGGCATGGCGGCCATCGACAACCAGGCACGTGTCTGACACGCCCCCACGGTGGCCGGTCTGGCCCCGACGTTCGGCCGTGGCGCGATGACCAACAACTGGGTCGACATCAAGAACGCCAACGTGGTCGTCGTGATGGGAGGCAATCCCGCCGAGGCGCACCCCTGCGGCTTCAAGTGGGTGATCGAGGCGAAGGTCAAGAACAAGGCGAAGCTCATCGTCGTCGACCCGCGCTTCACGCGCTCCGCGGCGGTCGCCGATGTCTACGCACCCATCCGCGCCGGCACCGACATCGCGTTCCTCGGCGGCGTCATCAACTACCTGCTCACGCACGACAAGCTCCAGCACGAGTACGTGAAGGCGTACACGAACGCGCCCTTCATCGTGCGCGACGACTTCAAGTTCGAGAACGGGCTCTTCTCCGGCTACGACGACAAGGGACGCAAGTACGACAAGACCACCTGGGCGTACGAGCTCGGCCCGGACGGCTACGCCAAGGTCGACCCGACGCTGCAGGACCCGCGGTGCGTGTTCCAGCTCATGAAGAAGCACTTCGAGCGCTACACGCCGGAGAAGGTCTCGGAGATCACGGGGACGCCGAAGGACCTCTTCCTCCAGATCTGCGAGACCATCGCCACCACCGCGGCCCCGAACCGCACCATGACGTGCCTGTATGCCCTCGGGTGGACGCAGCACTCGGTCGGCTCGCAGAACATCCGCGCCATGGCGATCGTGCAGCTCCTCCTCGGCAACATCGGGATGCCGGGCGGCGGCCTCAACGCGCTGCGCGGGCACTCCAACATCCAGGGGCTCACCGACCTCGGGCTGCTCTCGAACTCGCTCACCGGCTACCTGACGCTGCCGACCGAGGCGGAGGCCGATTACAAGGCGTACATCGAGAAGCGGACGCTGAAGCCGCTGCGGCCGGGGCAGGTGAGCTACTGGCAGAACTACCCCAAGTTCCACGTCTCGCTCATGAAGGCGTGGTACGGGCCGGCGGCGACGAAGGAGAACGACTGGGCCTACGATTTCCTGCCCAAGCACGACAAGCCCTACGACATCCTCGTGGCGTTCGACCTGATGTACCAGGGCAAGATGAACGGGTACATCTGCCAGGGCTTCAACCCGCTCGGCTCCGCGCCTCACAAGAAGAAGGCCATCGAGGCGCTCGGGAAGCTCAAGTTCCTCGTCTCCATCGACCCGCTCTCCACCGAGACCTCCAAGTTCTGGGAGAATCACGGCGAGTACAACGACGTCGACCCGGCGAAGATCCAGACGGAGGTCTTCCGCCTGCCCGCGGGCTGCTTCGCCGAGGAGGACGGCTCGCTCGTCAACTCGGGCCGCTGGCTCGTGTGGCACTGGAAGGGCGCAGAGCCACCGGGTGAGGGCAAGACCGACCCGGAGATCATGGGCGACCTCTTCATCCGGATTCGCGACCTATACGAGAAGGAGGGGGGGACCTTCGCGGATCCGATCCTGAAGATCACCTGGCCGTACAAGCGGCGGCGGTTCCCGCAGCCGGACGAGCTTGCCCGCGAGTACAACGGCTGGGCGCTCGCCGACGTCCCCGACCCGAAGGCACCTGGGCAGCTCCTCGCCAAGGAGGGCGAGCAGCTCTCGACCTTCGCGCACCTGCAGGACGACGGGACGACGGCCTGCGGCTGCTGGATCTTCTGCGGGAGCTGGACGCAGGCAGGCAACCAGATGGCGCGCCGCGACCCGTCCGACCCGAGCGGCCTCGGCGCGACGTCGAACTGGGCGTGGTCGTGGCCGAACAACCGGCGCATCCTCTACAACCGCGCGTCGGCCGATCCGTCCGGCAAGCCGTGGGACCCGAACCGCCGCGTCCTGTCGTGGAACGGCAAGAAGTGGGTCGGCATCGACGTGCCCGACTACAAGGTGGACGCCGCGCCCGGCGACGGCGTGGGCCCGTTCATCATGAACCCCGAAGGCGTGGCTCGCCTCTTCGCCCTCGACAAGATGAACGAGGGCCCGTTCCCCGAGCACTACGAGCCGTTCGAGAACCCGCACGACACGAACCTCCTGCACGAGAAGGTGGTGTCGAACCCCGCCGCCCGCGTCTTCAAGGGCGACCGCGAGATGTTCGGCAGCGGGAAGGAGTTCCCCTACGTCGCCACGACGTACCGGCTCACCGAGCACTTCCACTTCTGGACGAAGCACACCCGCACCGCCTCGGTGCTCCAGCCCGAGCAGTTCGTGGAGATCAGCGAGGACCTCGCCAGGGAGAAGGGCATCCGGCAGGGCGAGAAGATCGTCGTTCGCTCGAAGCGCGGGATGATCAAGGCCAAGGCGATGGTGACGAAGCGCATCCCCGCGCTCAAGGTGGCGGGGAAGACGGTGCACACCGTCGGCATCCCCATCCACTGGGGCTTCGTGGGGCTCACCAAGCCCGGCTACCTCGCGAACACCCTCACGCCGTTCGTCGGGGACGGCAACGTGCAGACGCCCGAGTTCAAGGCGTTCCTCGTCAACGTCGAGAAGGCCTAGGAGGACGCCATGGCCCTTCAATCGCTCGACATCAAGTCCCGCTCGGCTTCGACCTTCACCCCGCCCTCGGCGCGCAGGACGCTCGAGGTGGCGAAGCTCATCGACGTGTCCCGCTGCATCGGGTGCAAGGCTTGCCAGGCCGCCTGCATGGAGTGGAAC
>DASWDS010000367.1:0-1624 GCA_036395165.1 Anaeromyxobacteraceae bacterium
CGTCGTGTCCATGCGCGACGAGCACGCGGCCCACGCCGGCGACGTCGAGCACCACCTGCGGCGCCCCGGCATCCGGGTCGTGGTTGCCGGCGGTCCGGCGGAGCCGGCCCGCTCGCGCGAGCGCGCCGAGCGCCTCCATCACGTCCGGCAGCGCCCGCTCCGCCTCCCGCGCGGGCGTGAAGAGGCCCTCGACGATGTCGCCGTTCAGGACGACCTCGTCGCCCCGCTCCAGCGCGCGCCTCAGGAACGCGACGGCGAGCCGCCGGTGCGCGGAGGGGCTGCGCGCAGAGAGGTGCCAGTCGCTCGCGACGAGGACGCGCGTCACCCGACGAGACCTACCGCGATCCCGCCTGGAAGACGAGCGACGCACCGAAGGACGCACGGCCTCACCGGGAGCTGCGCCGGGCGCGCACCTCGTCGTACAGCGCCTGCGTCCTCCGCCACGCGAGCTCCTGCACCGGCCTCACGAACGCGAGGTCCCCCGCGCGCTCGGGCGCGCGCTCGACCGGGATGGGCTCGCCCACCACGACCTGCATCGGCACCGGCAGCGGCAGGGGCGACCAGAACGACAGCTTGCCCACGGCGAAGCCCGGATACGCCTCGGCGCCGCCCACGACCGCGAGCGGTACGATGGACGCGCCGGTCTTCATCGCGAGCCGCGCGAACCCGTACCGCCCCTCCCACTTCAGGCGATAGAAGTCGCGGCTCGGCGCCGCCTCGCGCCGACCGCCGGGCGTGATGAGGAGCTGCTCCCCCGCCTCCAGCACCGCGAGGCAGTCCGCCTCCGCGGTGCCGATGATCCCGACGTGGCGCTTCGCGGCCGGGAGTCCGGGGAGGGCCCTCTCGACCCGGCTGTCCGCCGCCACGATGCGGAGCGGCGTCCGCGCTTCGCCCCGCTCGTACCAGCCCTTCCACCCGAGCGTGTAGCCGGCCATGACGAGGTCGAGGACGAGGTAGCCCGCGCCGTGGTGCGTGACGTAGATGCAGGGGCCGCGGGGTGGCATCCCGAGGAGGCGCGCCCGGTGGTACAGCTCGAGCGCCTTTCCGAACGGGACGTAGCCCAGCCGGTAGTACCACCGCGTGTCGTCGAGCGGCGCGGGGGTGCCGTCGCGTTCCGTCATGGCGTCATCGAGAGCGGAGCGAGCGCGCCGGGGCGCCGCCGCTCGCGGCGCGAGCGGAGGCGCCGCAGCGGCCGCTGCGGGGGCGCAGCGCCCGATGAGGAGCCGGGTGGCATGCGCGACGCTGTCGGCGAACGCCGCGACCGAGCTCGGGTCGGCGCTCGCGGGCGGCGCCATCGGCTCGCCGAACCGGTAGACGAGCTTCACGGGGAGCGGAAAGAGCGGCAACCAGAGCGTCCGGAGGGCGCCGAGGCGCAACCTCCATGGGTGCTGCCGGTCGGCGCCGTCGATGGCGAGCGGGACGACCGGCGTCCCCGTGATCGCGGCGACGCGGGCGTAGCCGCGCCGGCCGCGCCACTGGATCGCGTCCACCGCGCCGTGCAGCTCGCGCGCGCCGCCCGGGAAGACGAGCAGCGACTCGCCCCGGCGCAGCGCCGCGAGCGCGGCCTGCTCGGTCGCGGGGATGCCCCCCACGTGGCGCCGGATCCAGCCGACCAGCGGCGCCG
>DASWDS010000368.1:0-5885 GCA_036395165.1 Anaeromyxobacteraceae bacterium
CGCGACGGCGGCACGGGCGCGGTCGTGGAGCCCGCGGGCGAGCGCGATGCGCGCCACCGCGGCAGCCTCCTCCGCGGCGCCCGCGGCGTCGTTGCGTATCGCGCGCAGCTGCAGCGCCTTCTCGCGCGCGTCGAGGTGCTCGGGGTCGATCGCGAACACCCTCTTGAGGTGCTCGAGCGCCTTCTCGTGGAGGCCGTACTTCACGTAGACGTCGGTCTCCGTCAGGAGCTTCGGGATCGCGTCCGGCCCTGCCGGCCTCGCGGCGCCGCCGGACGGCGCGGGCACGGGCTCGGCCGGCGCGACAGCCGCGGGCGCCGGAGGCGCGGCGGTGGGCGGAGCCGCCACGGGCGCGCGCGGCGCGGGTGCGGGCTGACGCCGCGGGCCGACCGCCTGCGCCGCCTCCGGATCGTCCGGCGCGAGCTCGAGAACGCGCCGCCAGGTGGAACGCGCCTCGTCCGCGCGGCCCTTGTCGGCGTAAAGGTGCGCGAGCTCCTTGTAGACGGAGAGGGTCTTCGAGAGCTGGCCCAGGTCCTTGAACGCCTGCGCGAGCAGCGTCAGCGTCTCGAGGTCCTTCGGATCGGCCTTGAAGCAGAGCTGGAGCTTCGCGAGCGCGCGCTTCGTGTCGCCCTTCGCGAGGTAGATGTTCGCGAGCTCGCGCGTCAGCGCCAGGTCGTCGGGCGCGAGGAACGCGATGCGCTCGGCGACCTTGACGTACTCGTCCGCGCGGTTGTTGTGGCGCAGGCTCTCGGCCGCGCGGCGCAGCTGCGCGAGCGCGAGCTTGGGCTGCGACTGCCGGGCGTAGAGCTCCCCGAGCGTCACCGCGGAGCCGACGTTGTCCGGGTCGAGGTCCACCATCCGGCGCAGCACGTCGAGGAGCTTCGGCTGATCCGCGGCCTTCTCGGCGGCGGCGGCCACGACCTGCAGCTGCGCCATCGCGTCGGAGAGGATCCCGAGCTGCTGGTAGAGCCCGGCGAGCCGCTCGTTCACCCGCACGTCGTCGGGCGCGAGCTTCATCATCTGCTTGTAGACGGCGACCGCCTTGAGGAAGAACCCCTGCTCTCCGTAGGCGTCCGCCACGCGCGAGAACGTCTCCGCGGCGGCGGCGTTGTCGCCCTTCTTCTGCTGGAGCTCGCCGATCTTGAGCAGGACGCGGACGTCCTTCCCGTCGTCGGCGAGGATCTTCTCGTACAGCTTGATCGCCTTGTCGAACTGCCCCTTCTGAACGAGCTTCGTCGCCTCGGCGGTGACTTTGTTCTTGTCGACAGCCATCGGGCCGGGGCGCGTCTTTCGGGGTTGGCGGGCCGTCGCCCGGGGCGAAGGCGCGCGAGCGGGCCGCGCGCCCACCGGGAGCTCGAGTCAGGGCAAGGGTAGTGGAACCCGGCGGGTCGGTCAAGGCACCGACCCGCTGATCCCACCGGGAGTTTCGCGGACTTACACGCGGCGCGCGGGTCGCCGAACGTGCGCTGACTACGTGCCCGTCGCCTTCCGCTCGGGGGCACGCTCGGGCTTCCCCTCCGCCAGAATCTGCTCGACGATGCGCGTGTCGTACTTTCCGGCCTGGAAGCGGCGATCGGCGAGCACGCGCCGCAGGAACGGAAGGTTCGTCTTGATCCCCTCGACCACGTACTCGTCGAGGGCGCGCCGCATCCGCTGCATCGCGACCTCGCGCTTGTCGCCCCAGCAGATGAGCTTCGCGACGAGGGAGTCGTAGTAGGGCTGCACGCGGTAATGCTCGTACGCCATCGTGTCGACGCGGACGCCGTAGCCGCCCGGCTGGTGGTAGCCCGTGATGTTGCCGGGGGACGGCGCGAAGGTGACGGGGTCCTCGGCGTTGACGCGACACTCGATGGCGTGGAAGCGCGGCACCACGCTCTCCTGCGTCCGGTCGAGCTTCTCGCCCGCGGCGAGGCGGATCTGGAGGCGCAGGAGATCGAGCCCGTAGACCTGCTCGGTCACCGGGTGCTCGACCTGGATGCGCGTGTTCATCTCCATGAAGTAGTAGCGGCCCTTCTCGTCCATCAGGAACTCGATCGTGCCCACGTTGTTGTAGGCGATCTCCCGCATGGCCTTGAGCGCCACCTCGCCCATCTCCTTGCGGAGCTCGGGCGTGACGGCGGGGCTCGGCGACTCCTCCACGATCTTCTGGTGCCGGCGCTGCACCGAGCACTCGCGCTCGCCGAGGTGAATCACGTTGCCGTGCTCGTCGGCCGCGATCTGCAGCTCGATGTGGCGCGGCTCCTCGACGTAGCGCTCGAGGTACATCGAGCCGTCGCCGAAGGCGGACTGCGCCTCGTGCGAGGCCTGCTCGAAGGTGCGGCGCACGTCGCCGCCCTCCCGGACGATCTTCATGCCACGTCCGCCGCCGCCCGCGGCCGCCTTGAGGATGATCGGGAACCCGATCTCGTGCGCCATCGAGTCCGCCTCGTCGGGACTCTTCAGCACGCCGCGCGCGCCGGGGAGGA
Source organism: Anaeromyxobacteraceae bacterium (assembly GCA_036395165.1). Taxonomy (GTDB): domain Bacteria; phylum Myxococcota; class Myxococcia; order Myxococcales; family Anaeromyxobacteraceae; genus Anaeromyxobacter_A. Next base: position 2,463 of record DASWDS010000368.1, read on the forward strand.
GCGGCAGGCCCGAGCGCTCGGCGAAGTTGCGCGCCTGGACCTTGTTGCCCATGAGCCTCAGCATCTCGGAGCGCGGGCCGATGAACTTCATCCCGAGCTTCTCGACGATCTCCGCGAAGGCGGGGTTCTCGGAGAGGAAACCGTACCCGGGGTGGACCGCGTCGCAGCCCGTCACCTCCGCGGCCGACATGAGCGCCCGGATGTTGAGGTAGCTGTCCTTCGAGGGCGGCGGACCCACGCACACCGCCTCGTCGGCGAACTGGACGTGGAGCGACTCCGAGTCGGCCGTCGAGTGGATCGCGACGGTCTGGACACCGAGCTCGCGGCAGGCGCGGATGACGCGCAGCGCGATCTCGCCGCGATTCGCGATCAGGACCTTCTTGAACATGGGCCCGCCTACGCCGGCTCGATCCGGAAGAGGGGCTGGCCGAACTCGACAGGAGTCGCGTTCGCGACCAGGATCTCGGCGATCTTGCCGGGCGTCTCGGCCTCGATCTCGTTCATGAGCTTCATCGCCTCGACGATGCAGAGGGCCTGCCCCTTCTTGACGACCGTGCCGACCTCGACGAACGGCGGCGAGTCGGGCGACGGCGAGCGGTAGAAGGTGCCGACGAAGGGCGAGGTCACGAGGACGCCGGGCTTCGTCTCCGCCTTCGGCGCGCCGGGGGACGGCGCGGCGGCCGGGGTGGCAGCGGGCGCGGCGGCGATGGGCGCCGGCGCCGGCGCCGCGTGGACCACGTGCGTCACGGGCGCGTGCTGCCCACGCTCGATCACGATCTTCTGCCCGTTGCGATCCCAGCGCAGGCTCGTCACGTCGGTGCCCTCGAGCACCTTCACGAGCGCCTTCACCTCGTCGAGCGTGAACGCGCCGTTCACGTCCGCGGGGCGGGCCGGGGTCTCCTTCGTGCGCTCCGCCTGCTCCAGTCGTCTCGTCGCCATGAACTCTCCTCGAGGCGCGGGCTAGCCCGCCACGCGGGTGAGGTATTCGCCGGTCCGGGTGTCGATCCGGAGCACGTCGCCTTCGTTGATGAAGAGCGGCACATTGACCACGAACCCCGTCTCGAGCGTGGCCGGCTTCGTCGCGCCCGAGACGGTGTCGCCCCGGACGCCAGGGTCGCACTTCACCACCTTGAGATCCATCGAGTTCGGGAGCGTCACCCCGATGGCCTTCCCGTTGTAGAACATGATGTGGGTGGTGGTGTTGTCCTTGATGAAGTTCTTCGCCTCGCCCATCTGCTCCTCGGTGAGGAACGTCTGGTCGTAGGTCTTGTTGTCCATGAAGTTGTAGTGGTCGCCCTCCTTGTAGAGGTACTGCATCTCCTTCTCCTCCACGTCGGGCTTCCCGACCACGTCGCCGGACTTGAACGTGCGATCGATCGTGCGGCCGGTCAGCATGTTCTTGATGCGGGTGCGCACGAAAGCGGAACCCTTCCCGGGCTTCACGTGCTGGAACTCCACGATCTCCCAGGGCTCCCTGTCGATCTCGATCTTGAGCCCGCGCCGGAACGCGCCGGTGTCCAGGGTGTCGGCCATCTCTCGTGCTCCTCGTCTTTCTCTCGGAAATGCGTGTGGACGCGTCGCGGCGGCGCCCTCCCGGACGTCGCGCGCTCGCGCGTGAGGCGCCGCGAGGCGCCTAGAGCTCCGACCTCACCTTCGGAGCCGTGATCCTGAGCAGGTAGCGCGCCTTGCCGTAGTTCCCCTCGGGCTTCAAGGCCATGATCATGAAGTAGTCGGGCGAGACGAGCCGGGCCACGGTCACGAGCTTCTCCGTGTTGATGCTGACCTCGGAGACTCCGCCGGCCTGGTGCACCTCGGCGGCCTCGCGCGCGCTGCGGAAGACGTTCGAGTACTCGACGAGGAGCGACTTGAGATCCACCTCTTCGCCGGCGCCGGAGAGGTGCGTGTCCACCTCGATGCCGTCCACGCCCATGAGCGAGCACGCGACCGCCCCCTCGACGGCCTGGCACACGTCCTGGAGGTGCTCGCGAAAGCTCATCTGCGCTCGTTTCGGCCCGTGACCCGACCGGTGGGCCGGGGGCTCGCTCTTAGCCCGGGTGTGGGCGTGTGGTCAAGGGCGCGCCATCGCTACGGCGCCGCGCTACACGTGACGCGGAAGTCCTCGCCGAAGGCGAAGCAGTTGTTCGCGAAGACGGCTGCGCCGGAGGCGAGGCACTGCTGGACGTCGAAAGCGACGAGGCAGCCGTCGCAAACGTCCACCGGGTAGTACCACTCGGCGCTCTCCACCGACGCGCCGTCGAGCGTCTGGCCCTGCACCGTGATGCCGAGGACGATGCGTTGACTCGCGGCCGCCGGGAGCGCGGCCGCGATCTGGGCGCCGAGCGCCGGGCTGAGCGCCTCGACGTGCAGGACGCCCTTGCTGTTCGGGTCGAACGTGCTGCCGTCCAGCGAGATGACGTTCTGCCCCTGGAAGGCGAGGAGCGCCGGGCTCGGGGCGTACTTGTCCGTGTACTCCTGCGGGTTCACGCGCACCTTGGCCGTGGCCGCGCGGAACGCTTTGCTGGCCGCGAGGGTGCCGGGGTTCGTCGCGCTCGGATCGACGAGGTTGTTGTTGAGGTAGACCTCCAGCGCGTACGAGAGGTATCCCTGGAGGCCGGTGAGCTGGGCGGAGACGTCGAGCGTGCCGGGGCCCGCCTGGATCTCGCCGCCCGGCGCGAACTTGCAGGACGCCGGGTCGGACGGCGCGGCCCGCCCGATGATCTCGATCGAGGAGCGGTTGTCGGCGCAGGCGGCGACCGCCAGCGCGAGCGCGGGAATGAGCAGGGTGCGGGTCATGGCAGGTCTCCCGGCTACGCGCCGGTGGCGATGGCGGTCATCGCCGGGCGGTTGAGGATCCGCGGGGTGATGAAGATGAGCAGCTCGGTATGGTCGTCCTGGTCGCTCTTCGTCCGGAAGAAGAAGCCGAGGATCGGGATCTTCCCGAAGAACGGCACCTCGCTCACGCGGTTCGAGGTCTGGCGGGTGTAGATGCCGCCGATGACCGTGGTCTCGCCGTCGCGCACGAGCGCCTCCGTGTCCGCCTCCCGCTTCGAGATGGAGGGCTGGCCGTTGGCGCCGGTGAGCTGCGGGTTCGGCGAGTTGTTCGTGACCTTGATCTTCAAGAGCACCGACCCGTCGGCGGAGACGTGCGGCGTCACCTTGAGCTCGAGCTTGGCCTCGATGAAGACCGTGTTCACGCCGGACGCGGAGACCTGCGAGAAGGGGATCGAGATGCCCTGCCCGATCGTCGCCTCCCTGTTGTCCACCGTCGAGACGCTCGGGGCGGAGATGGTCTTCACGACGCCGGAGTTCTCGAGGGCCGAGAGGCGGAGGTTCAGGTTGAACGCGCCGCCGGCCGAGCCGAACGTGAAGCCGAGACCGCCGCCGGAGCCCTGCCCGATGGCCGCCGGCAGGTTGACCGCATAG
>DASWDS010000369.1:0-7801 GCA_036395165.1 Anaeromyxobacteraceae bacterium
CACGACCCCGGGAGTCGACACCCGGGTCGAGCGCGTTCTACTCTGCCGTCTCCTGCTTTCGCGGAGACCCGCGCATGTCGGCTCAGTCGGCGGGGATCCGCCCTCCGGAGCGCACGCACCGAGCGCGCGCCTCGCTCTTCCTGCTGATCCCGCTCGCGCTCGCGATCGCCGCTTACCGGCGCGTGCTCGCCGCGCCGTTCGTGTGGGACGACGAGCCGGGCATCCTGCTCAACCCCGTCGTCCGTGACCTTGGCGCCCTGGCGCCGGGCCAGCTCGCGAGGGAGATGCTCGGGGCGGGTCGCCCGGTGACGGACCTCACGTTCGCGCTCAACCACGCCGTCGCAGGGTTCGCCCCCTCGAGCTTCCACGCGACGAACCTGGCGATCCACCTCGCCGCCGTCGCCTTGGTGTTCCTCTTCACGCGACGCCTCGCGCGGCTCGCTCGCGCGGCGAAGGGTGACGCGATCGCGATCGCCACCGCGGGCGTCTTCGCGCTGCATCCCATCCAGACCGAGGCGGTGTCGTACGTCGTGCAGCGATCCGAGGTGCTCGCGTCGGGACTCTACGTCCTCGTCCTCCTCCTGCTGCTCTCCGCCGAGCGGCATGGACGCACCTGGCGCGGCGGCGTGGCGTGGGGAGGGGCCCTCCTCGCGTACGTGCTCGCGCTGGCCTCGAAGCCCGTCGCGGTGACCGCGCCCGCGGCATACTTGCTCGCCACGCTCGCCGCGGACCGAGGTGCGGAGGCGCGAAGCGAGCTCACGAGCTGGCCTCGGCGCGCAGCCCTCGTGGCGCCGTTCTTCGCGATCGCCGGCGGCCTCGCCGTGTCGATGCTCGTCGGGCTGCGCGGCGATGTCGGCGCCGGGATGGATATCCCGGGACTGCAGCCGCTCGAGTACCTCACGACGGAGCTGAAGGTCGTCGTGCTGTACGCGAGGCTCCTCGTCTGGCCTGCGGGGCAGAACGTGGACTGGGACTTCCCGGTCTTCACGAGCCTCCTGCAGCCGGGGGTGCTCGCTTCGGGGGCGTTCCTCCTCGCGCTCGCGGGAGGCGGGGTCGCGCTGATGGCATGGGGACGGGCCCGTGCCGGCGAGGCGGCGGCGGCGGCGCGCCTCGCGGGCCTGGGCATCCTCTGGTTCTTCCTCCTGCTGTCGGTGACCTCGAGCGTGATCCCGATCGCGGACCTCGTCTTCGAGCACCGCCTGTATCTCGCGTCGTGGGGCGTGTTCCTCGCGGTCGCGGTCGGGCTCGAGCGGCTCGCAGCGCGTCTCGCGCTCGGGCCTGCCTGGGTGGCCGCGATCGTGGTCGGCGTGTGGTGCTCGCTCGCGGTCGCGACCTGGGCGCGGAACGCGGTCTGGGAAGGTCCGGAGCCGCTGTGGCGCGACGCGATGGAAAGATCGCCCGAGAAGGCCCGCCCGTACATCGGCCTCGGGGACTCCCTCTCCGCGCAGGGCCGGTACGATGAGGCGGGCGCCGTGTACGCGGCGGGGCTCGAGCGCGCCGGCGGCAGCGCGTACTACGAGGCGGCGCTCCTCGGCGGCCTGGGCAACGCGCAGGCGCTCGCGCAGCGGTGGGGAGAGGCGGCCGCGTCGTTCCGCGCCGCGCTCGAGCGGGAGCCGAGCGCGTCCGAGTACCACGCCAGGCTCGGCTCAGTCCTGCTCGAGCTGGGCGACGTCGCCAGCGCGGATTTCCACGTCCGCCGCTCCCTCGAGCTCGACCCGCGCGATGCGTGCAAGGCCTGGCGCGATGCGCTGGCCCTGGGCATCGGCGAGCGGGCGCGCCGGCGCACCGTAGAGCTCCTCGCGACGGAGTGTGCGACCCGGTAGAGGCGCGCACGCTGCGCACGTCTCGCTTGCGCTTGCCCAGCGGGTCGAGCGCATCAAGATCTGTCCAGATGGCCACGCGCGTCGCCCGAACGCCGAACGTCGGCTCCCCGGACCGCCCTCCGCTCGAGCGCCTGCGCCTGTTCTTCACCGAGAGAATCTGGGCCGTCCGGATCGCGGACTTGCGGCACGGGCGGGCGTTTCTGTACCGCGTGAGCCGCGTCGCCTACTCCAGCATCCGCGGCTTCGTCGCCAACAGGCTCACCGTCCGGGCCGCCGCGCTCACCTACTACAGCGTCCTCTCCGTCGTGCCCTTCCTCGCCTTCACGTTTGCGATCCTGAAGGGGTTCGGAGCGTACGCCAGCTTCGTCGACGCGATGGTGCGCCCGTACCTGCGCGAGACGTTCGGGGGAAACCCGGCGCTGCTCGCCTCGATCGAGCGGATCCTCGAGTTCGTGGACCGGACGAACGTCTCGACGCTCGGCGCTCTCGGGTTGGTGGTCCTCGTCTACACGAGCGTGAGCCTGCTCTCGAGCGTCGAGGACGCTCTGAACGAGATCTGGGGAGCGAAGAGCAAGCGCTCGTTCCTGCGCCAGGTGACCGACTACGTGACGCTCCTCGTCACGACGCCCTTGCTCATCGTCGCGGCCGCGACGGCAGCGACGGCGGCGCAGAGCTCGCGGATCGTGCTCTTCCTGCGCGACGCGCTGGCGCTCGGGGCGGTGATCGACTTCCTCCTGCACTTCACCTCGCTGGCAGTCGTCGGGGTCGCCTTCTTCGCCATCTACGCGATCCTGCCCAACGTGCGCGTCCGGCCCATCTCGGCGGCGCTGGGCGCGGTGGTCGCCGCGGTGCTGTGGCAGGGAGCGCTGGTGCTCTACGTCCGGTTCCAGGTGGGTGTGTCGAGCTACAGCGCCCTCTATTCCGTGCTGAGCGCGATCCCCATCTTCCTCGTCTGGACCTATGTCTCGTGGCTGGTCGTCCTCGCGGGCGCGCAGGTCGCCGCCAGCCATCAGAACGAGCGAACGGTGCGGCAGCGATTCCGCGCGCGGCGAGCCGACCAGGCGCTGAGGGAGACGCTCGCGCTGATCATCACAGCGCGCGTCGCGCGCGCCTTCCTCTCGGGAGGACCGTGGCGGAGCCCCGCGGCGCTCGCGGATGTCGTCGACGTGTCGCCGCTCACGATCGAGGAGACCCTCGAGGCGCTCGTCCGTGCAGGGGTTCTGGCCCGGACCGGCTCGGGGCCCGACGCCGGCTACCTGCCGGCGCGCGACCTCGACGCGATCCGCGTGGGCGACGTGCGCGACGCTCTCCGCCGGGACGTGGAAGCGGAGGGCATCCGAGCCGAGCTCGAGCGGCACGTCGAGCCGGAGCTGTTGCGCATCCTCCGCGATGCCGAGGAGGAGAGCCGGCGCTCCGCACGGAACGTCACCCTGCGGCAGCTCGCGGCGATGCTCGGGCCGGCCGAGGCGGTCACGACCGCCGCTGGTCCAGAAGAGCACGGGCATGGAGCGGAGTGGCCGCGTCCGGGCGCCGTGCGCGACTCGAAGTGAGGACGCTGGTCAGTGAGACCGGGGTCCCTGTCATCGGGCGAGCGCGCTCGACCGGCGGTCACTCGAAGCGGCTTGCGCGCGCGGCGGTGAGCGGCGCGCCGCCGAGCAGCGCACGCTTGCCGAGCTTCGAGCACCACTCCTCGAAGCGAACGCGCGGGATGCCACGCCAGCGCAGGTCCTCGAGGGACTCCGACAACGGCACGTCCGTGACGAGCGTGGCGAGCTTCCGGTAGAGCACGGCGAGGTCACGCCCGGACTGCAGCTCACGGGCGAGCTGCGTGGCCCCGCGTACGCTCGCCGGCCAGCGGCGTGGATCCGCCGGGATGTCCTCGAGGTGGAGATACCGGGCCAGGAGCGCCGAGGCGGTCTTCTGACCGAACCCGGCAAAGCCGGGGATGCCGTCGGCGTCGTCGCCGACCAGCGCCAGGTAGTCGGGGATGCTCTCGGGGCGGACGCCGCGACGGGCGAGGAGCGCCTCCTCGTCGATCTCGCGCTTGCGGATGCGGTCGACCTGCACCACACGGCGTCCCTGGAGGCACTGTCCGAGGTCCTTGTCGGGCGTGAGGATCCGCACCTGCTCCACCGCGTCGCGGAAGCGCGCGGCGCCCGTGGCGAGCGCGTCGTCCGCCTCGAACTCGCGCATGGACCAGACGATCACGCCCAGCGCGCGGGTCGCCTCCTCGGCGGCATCGAATTGCGCCAGGAGCTCGGGCGGCACCCCGTCGTCGGTCTTGTAGCCCGACCAGAGATCGTTGCGGAAGGATCGGATCGGGTTGTCGAACGCCACCGCGACGTGCGTGACCGCCTCGCGTTCGTCGTGCAGGAGCGCTAGCAGCGAGATGGCGAATCCGACGGTGGCCTTCGCGTCCCATCCCGCCGGAGCGACGTGGCCGGGCGCCTTCGAATAGTGAGCGCGGAACAGCTCGAACGTTCCGTCGACGAGGTGCACCCGCATCGCTCCGCAGTATACGTGCGCGATCGGCGGAGCGCTCAGCCGCGCCCGTGTGGCTCCGGCACGGTCCGGCGAGGAGCGCGGAGCCAGTCAGCGCACCGCTTGTCCGTGCCGAGGATGTGCTGCAGCAGCCAGTCCCTCGCGAGCGACAGCGCCGCGATCGCGGCGTCACGGCGTTGAGAGCGGATCTTCGCCACCTCGCCGAGGAACCACTCGTGCTCCCGGTGGTGCGCGTCGAGGCGGGGGTAGGCGACCTTCCTCAGCGCCGCCTCCTCGGAGCTGAAGTGGAAGATCGCGTAATCCATGAGACGGCGGTGCGTCGCGCCCAGCTGGAGATCGCCGTCGCCGTCGCGTATCGCCTCGTGCAGCTCGTTCACGATCTCGAAGAAGCGCTCATGCTCGGCGTCGATCCCGGGCATGCCGAGCGCGAACTCGGGTTTCCAGGTGAAGAACGGAATTGAAGTGGCCATGACACGGCTGAAAAGCATCGCGGATGCCAAACCAGCGCACCCGCGCGAAGCCTCACCCTGGCGGGAATGGCCGCGAGCTCCCGCGGGACCGTCAGCACCCAGGGTCAGGATGAGCTCAGCGCTGCGAGCACCGTGCTGGCTGATTGGCGGCGAGGCCCTCTTCGGAGACGATCTCGGAAGCGTCGAACGTGAAGCGGACGTCGTAGTCCTGGTAGTTGCGCGGGAGGAACACGCCCGTTCCCTCTCCCCGGCACTCGCCGATGTGGAGGGCGAGGCCAATCTGGTGGCGAAGGGCCGCGCGCACCTGCTCCTCCGTCGCGAGCTTCCGCTCGATCAGGGTCTCGCCGATGGGACGCTTCGTGGCACGGCAGTCGCCGACGACCGCCTCGATGGTGTCGGTAGGGAGCCCCGCGTGCTGCTTCAGGTGCGCCGTGAAGGCGCGCCGGTGCTTGCAGTCGCTCGCCCACGCGACGCGCCCGCGCTGCAGGTAGACGTGAGCGCTCCGATCGGTGCAGGAGCAGAAGAGCTCGCCGGTGACGCCCGCCCTGGAAAGGGTCACGAGCCTGCCCGACGTGACGGAGTCGAGCGTCTCGACGTCTCCGAGGTGGACGACGTCGCACGCTGCAACACTGCTCTCATTCATCAGCTTCTCCCGTCGCACTCCGTGCACCCCCGGACCGCCGCCTCGGCGCATCGCTGCATCGGTGCACCTTCATGATGTCCCTCGAAGCAAGGACGACGCCAGCAGACAACGCACCCATTCGCAGCAAGGACCGCTCGTGAAGCGCGCCGGCCACGCCGGGGCACGGTGACTCAGGGTACAAGACGACCCCGCGCCGGCCTCGTCGCGTTGGTTCCGCCTCGGTCCGCGACGCGCCCACCCTCGCACCCGTCCCCACCTCGAGCCACCCGACCCCTGCGCTCCGAGGTCGCGCCTTGCCGCGGCAGCGCACGCCGGCATCCGCTGGCGACTGCATGGGCTCTGCGCTATACGGCGCGCTCGCGGCGCTCGAGCTGCACCTCTTGATCGGTGGTGTCGTCCGGGAGAGCGGCCGCCGCCTCGACCTGGTGCTCGGGCACGCGCACGCGCACGCGACGGCGCGCGTCCCAGGTTGCGACTGCTTCAACGTCTACAGAGGCGCCTCAGACTCGTAACGGAAGGCGCCCGCCGCGATCGAGTCATTGCCGTCTCGATTGGTAGGACGATCGCGAGTAGATTTGGAGCCAGCGGTGGCGACCCCGCTCACCGGCGCACGCGCACAGATCTTCCTCCGGCGGCCCGCGTTGAAGACGCGGAGCCCCTTCGCTTCGCGCGCTCGACCTGCGAAGCTGCCGGAGACCCATGCGCGTCCTGCTCGTCGGCCCCGATCACGAATCCAACCTCTCGCTCCTCTACCTCGCGGCGTCGCTGCGTGAGGCGGGGCACGAGCCCGTCCTCGCGGCGTTCAACGGGTGGGACGATGCGCCGGCGGTCGCGAGCGCGGCGCGAGACGCCGACCTCGTCGGGCTCTCGATGAGCTTCCAGGTGCGGGCGGTCGAGTTCCTGGAGCTCGCGGACGCGCTGAAGCGCGCCGCCCCGGCCCGCCCCGTCGTCGCCGGCGGTCACCACGCCACCTGCGCCGCGGCCGAGCTCCTCGAGCACCACCCCGCGCTCGACGCGATCGTGCTCCACGAGGGCGAGCGGACCCTCGTCGAGCTCGCGGACCTCGGGGACGCGCTCGTCGAGCGCGCCGGCGAGGTGCGAGGCGTCGCGTACCGCCAGGACGGGCGCGCGGCGGTCAGCCCGCCGCGCCCCATGATCACCGACCTGGACCGGCTGCCGCGGCCGGATCGCTCCGGGCCCGCGCGCCTGCTCTGCGGCGTTCCCACGGCGTATCTCATGGGGAGCCGGGGTTGCGTGAGCGATTGCGACTACTGCTGCATCACCACCCTCCACCGGCTCGCTCCGGGGCCACGCTTCCGGCAGCGGACAGCCGAGGACGTCGCGGACGAGATGGCCGTCCTCTACCATCGCCACGGCGTCCGGCAGTTCGTGTTCCACGACGACAACTTCCTCGTCCCCAGCGCGGCGCACAACCGCGGCCGGATCGGGCGCATCGACGCCGTGCTGCAGGCGCGCGGCGTGCGCGACATCGGGCTCGTCCTCAAGTGCAGCCCGCGCGACGCCGAGCGCGAGGTCCTCGAGAAGCTCCGGGGGATGGGGCTCCTGCGCCTGTTCATGGGCGTCGAGTCCGGCAGCGCGCGCGGCCTCGAGTCCATCGGGCGCCGGCAGACCGTGGCGCAGTCGGAGCGCGCGCTCGAGCTGTGCGAGGAGCTCGGGATCTCGACGCAGTACACGCTCATCATCTTCCACCCGGAGGCGACCGTCGCGAGCATGCTCGCCGACCTCGACTTCGCGGCCCGCCACCCCGCGCACCCGCTCAACTACTGCCGCGCCGAGGTCTACTCCGGCACGCCGCTCGAGGAGCGGATGCTCGCGGCCGGGCGCGCCGAAGGGAGCTACCTCGGCCGGACCTACCGCTACACGGACCGCCGCGTCGCGGCGATCTGGGAGCTCGGGCGCGAGCTGTTCGCCGGCCGCTGCTGGGGAAAGGAGGACCTGCTCGGCTCCGTCATCCGGCTCGACCACCAGGTGGCGGTCCTGGGCCGCTTCTACGAAGGGCGCGACGTGCGCGGGCTCGTCCGCTCGTTCCTGGGGTGGCAGGTGGACCTGAACCTCGAGACCGCCGGCTTCTTCCGCGAGCTCGTGCTCGCCTGCGGGGACGCGCCGGACGAGGGCGATCCCACCCTCCAGCGAGCGGTCGCCGACCTCCGCCGCCGCGAGCTGCCGAGCCGTGAGGCGCGGCTCCGCGACCTGTGCGCATACCGCGAGGCGCTCGACAGGTACGCGCGTGCCTCGGTGACCCTCGGGCGGCGCCACGCGCGCGACGTCACCGCCGGTCGACGGCTGCGCGGGCCGAGGCACGCGGCGGCCGTGGCGGCCGCGATCGGGATCCACGGCCGCCA
>DASWDS010000370.1:0-4116 GCA_036395165.1 Anaeromyxobacteraceae bacterium
ACGAGCGGTCCCACGGCGGAGGCGCGGCGAGGCAGGAGATCGCGGTCGAGCGCGACGGCCGGCGGGGCCCCGGCGCGCGGGCGGCGGAGCCCGGGACGGACGTGGCCGCCGGGGCGCCAGACTCGGACGGCGAGGGGAGACGGCGCCGGCGTCATCGTGGCGGTCGCCGTCGCCGTCGCCGCGGCGGGAGCGCAGGGGCCGCGCCGTGCGCGCCCGAGACGCCGCACGAGTGACGCCCTCGCGGTGCAAGCGCGCGCCGTTCGTGTAAGATCGCTCGTCCGGCGCGCTTTGAACGGTCAGGCGCGCTGAGGTAGAACGCGCCGATCATGTCCAGCGAGCGACCCGACAAGCAGAGGGCCCGGTACAAGCGCATCCTCCTCAAGCTGTCGGGGGAGGCGCTGATGGGCGACGGGAAGTACGGCATCTCGCCGAAGACGCTCACCGCCATCGCACAGGACGTGAAGGACGTCGTCGAGCTGGGCGTCGAGGTGGCGCTCACGATCGGCGGCGGCAACATCTTCCGCGGCGTCTCCGGCGCGACGGAGGGGATGGACCGCTCGAGCGCCGACTACATGGGCATGCTCGCGACCGTCATCAACTCCATGGCGCTGCAGGACGCCTTCGAGAAGATGGGCGTGCAGACGCGGATCCAATCCGCCATCGAGATGCACCAGGTGGCCGAGCCGTACATCCGGCGGCGCGCCATCCGGCACCTCGAGAAGGGCCGCGTCGTCATCTTCGCCGCGGGCACCGGCAACCCGTACTTCACGACCGACACCGCCGCCTCGCTGCGCGCGATGGAGATCCACGCGGACGTGCTGCTCAAGGCGACCAAGGTCGACGGCGTCTACACCGACGACCCCAAGAAGAACGCGGCCGCGACGAAGTTCCGCACGCTCTCGTACATCGACGTGCTCAAGAAGAACTTGAAGGTGATGGACTCGACCGCCATCAGCCTCTGCATGGACAACGATCTCCCGATCGTGGTGTTCGACCTCACGCACCGCGGCAACATCCGCCGGGTCGTCACGGGCGAGGACATCGGCACGACGGTCGGCAAGGCCCACACCCGCGCCGCGGGGTGAGCCAAGGAGGTTCGCATGAGCGTGGCCGACGACATCCTCAAGGACCAGCACGCCCGCATCCACAAGACGCTCGACCACTTCCGCCAGGAGCTCATGAGCGTGCGCACCGGGCGCGCCTCGCTCCACCTGCTCGACAGCGTCAAGGTCGACTACTACGGCACGGCCACGCCGCTCAACAACGTGGCGACGCTGGCGGTGGCCGACGCGCGGCTCATCACGGTGAAGCCGTGGGAGAAGAGCCTCATCCCCGCCATCGAGAAGGCGATCCGCGAGGCGAACATCGGGCTGAACCCGATGTCCGACAAGGACCTCGTCCGCGTCCCCGTCCCGGCGCTGACCGAGGAGCGACGCAAGGAGATCGTGAAGCAGGTGAAGCACAAGGGCGAGGAGCAGAAGCTCGCCGTGCGCAACGAGCGCCGCGACGCGAAGGAGCTGCTCGAGCAGGCGGAGAAGGACGGCGACGTCTCGGCCGACGAGGCCAAGAAGGCGATGGAGAAGGTGCAGAAGGAGACGGACGACGGCGTGAAGAAGATCGACGAGATGGTCGCCGCCAAGGAGAAGGAAGTGATGCAGGTGTGATTCGTGCCTCGCTCTTTCTTTCGGGGTTCCGGGTGGGGGGTCTGGGGGGAGCGGCCCTCGCTCCCCCCAGTTCGAGGGCTTGCGACGCGAAGCATCGCAAGCCCGGAAATCCCTCAGACTCGCCTATGAATCGCTGGGCGAGCATGACAGACGACGAAAGGCGAGTCTGATGGCGCGCAGCCACGTCGCGGACGCGCTGCGCCTCTACCTGCCGCTGCTCCTCATCGGAGCCGCCGCCGGCCTCGTCCACCTGCTCGCCCGCCGCGCGCGTGACCCGCGCCGCCGGCGCCTCTACGACATCGCCTGGATCCTGCTCCTGCTCGCCGGCGCGCCCGTGTGGCTCTTCGTCGCCGCGGCCCTGCGCTGGATCTGATCAGTCCGGGCGCGTCGCTCGGACGGCCTCGGCGGCGCGCGCCTGGCGCTCGAGCGCGGCGTGCAAGCGCTGGCGCCGCATGCACTCGTGGTAATCACCCTGGCAGTAGCGGCTCGCGAGGTACGTCCCCGCGGCGTCGAGCGCGTGAGCCGCGACCAAGGGACAATCGCAAAGCTTCGGACAGTCCATGAGACCCCCCGTCTCATCAACGAGGGACATCCTGCACGCAGAGTGGATCGCGGTCCCTGATCGGGGTCAGTTGGCCCACCCGGGGCCGTCACCGGTTGTGCGTGCGTGTGCGACAGCGAAGGGGCGCCGGGCGCGGCGCACCCACCCCGTCACGGCGCGAAGACCATCGTCACGAGCGCGAGGAGCCACAGGAGGTGCGCGCTCCCCGCGTACGGAGCGAAGCGCTTCGCGGCGGCGCGCGCGCCGTCGAGGTCGCCGGCGGCCACGGCGGCGCCCGCGCGCCGGAGCGCGGGCCGCGCGATCGCGAAGAGCAGGGCGAGCCGGACGAGCGCCAGCGCGAGGCCCACGAAGACGAGGGGCGGCACGGGGACGATGCCGACGGGCGACGCGTAGACGAGCCCGGTCACGAGCGTCGCGAGCCCGGCGCCGAGGTCGAGCCCGAGGCCGACCCGCGCCTGGGCGAGGGCGGGCGGCGCGTGCTGGGCGCCCAGGGCCAGGGCGCGGCGGAGCGCGCCCGGCCAGAAGAGGACCGAGCCCATCCAGAGGGCGGCGGCCAGGATGTGGAAGAAGCGCAGCGCGAGGGCGATGGTCATGGGCGGAGGAGGCGGGCGCAGGTGTCGAGGACGACGAGGCGGGCGTGCTTCTTGTCGTTGGCGGAGACGAGCGTCCAGGGCGCGTCGGGTCGATGGGTCTCATCCAGCATGTCCTGGATCGCCTCCGAGTAGTCGGTTCGCTTCTTGCTGTTCCGCCAGTCCTCGGGCGAGAGCTTGTAGCGCTTCAGCGGGTCGGTCTCGCGATCCTCGAACCTCGAGAGCTGCGTCTTGCGATCGATGTGGAGGAAGAACTTGGCCAACCGGACGCCGTCGTCGGTGAGCATCTTCTCGAACACGTTGATCTCGCCGTAGGCGCGCTTCCACTCGCGGTCCTTCGCGAAGCCCTCCACGCGCTCGACGAGGACGCGCCCGTACCAGCTCCGGTCGAAGACGGCGACCTCCCCCTTCTCCGGGAGGCGGTACCAGAAACGCCACAGGTAGTGGTTGCGCTGCTCGGCGTCGCGCGGCGCCGCGATGGGCCACACCTTGAAGCCGCGCGGGTCCATGAGCGCCGTGAGCCGCTTGATCGCCCCGCCCTTGCCCGCCGCGTCCCACCCCTCGAAGAGGACGACGGCGCGTCCGCCCTCGAGGTAGTTCCGGATCTGGAGCTGGTACACCTCGCGCTGCAGCGCGAGGAGCCGCTTCTCGTAGGTCGCGCGGTCGACGGTGGCCGAGAGATCCACCTCGTCGAGGCGGAGCGTGCCCGGCGCGTACCCGTCGAAGCGGTACTCCCGGGAGATGACCCCGCTCGCCCGGCGCCGCCGCGCCTTGTCGTCCTCTTTGTTTCCCATGCCGTCAGTAGCGGTAGCCGTGCGCGATGGGGAGCCGCCGCCCCTCGCCGAACGCCTTGGCGGTGACCTTCAGGACGGGTGCCGCCTGGCGCCGCTTGTACTCGCTCGCGATGACCATCCGCAGGACGCGGCGCACCATCTCCGGCGCGTGGCCGCGCGCGACGATGGCCTCGAAGGGGAGCCGATCCTCGATGTACGCCGCCAGGATGTCGTCGAGCTCCTCGTAGGGCGGCAGGGTGTCCTGGTCGGTCTGGTCGGGCCTCAGCTCCGCCGAGGGCGGTTTCGTGAACGTGCGCTCCGGGACGAGCTCCCTCCCGGCGCGAGCGTTGGCGGCGCGCGCCACGCGGTAGACGAGCGTCTTCGGCACGTCGCCGATGACCGCGAGCCCGCCCGCCATGTCGCCGTAGAGCGTGCAGTAGCCCACCGCGAGCTCGCTCTTGTTGCCCGTCGAGAGGCAGAGCGAGCCCTCCTCGTTCGAGATGGCCATCAGGATCTGCCCGCGGATG
>DASWDS010000371.1:0-6978 GCA_036395165.1 Anaeromyxobacteraceae bacterium
CTGCTGCGCGACCTACGCCAGAGCTACCGCCTCGGCGGCGGCGAGAAGCTCGGCTACCTGGGCTCGCGCGCGCGACACTGATGGCGCTGCCCAGTTGGAGTGAGCCCCGAGCCCGAGTCCGAGCCCGAGTCCGAGCCCGAAAGAAGCCGGGCGCGGGCACGGGCGCGGGCTCGTTCACGGGACCAGCGCAACCGAGCACGGCCATGACATCGGCTCAGCGGATCGCGCCCGGCGCGGCGGCGGCGCCCGGCTGTGGCGTGCAGACGCCGCCCGAGCAGGTCTGGGACCGGGGGCACGCGTCCGGGCCGTCGCACGCCTTGTAGCAGCGGCGCGACCAGCAGGCGAGGCCGCCCGCGCACTCCTCGTCGCCGCCGCACGGCTCCTGCAGCCCCGAGAGACGCAGCTCGACCTTCCCGCCGACCACCTCGGCGAGGAGGTCGCGCTGCGCCTTCTCCACCGCCACGATGCTGGGCTTCTCGGCGGCGGCGTTCCAGCGCCGGCTCGCGGGGTCCCAGTGCTCGCGCTGGATGTTCAGGATCGCCTGGCCGGCGCCGGTGAGGCGGAGGAAGACGCGCTCGCGGGAGAGGCAGCTCTCGGCGCCGCACGGCGCCTGGAGCTCGCGGTCGCGCGTGACGAGGATGCCGCGCGGCTTGTCCTGCATCTCGAGCTGATAGCCCTGGCTCTCGAGGGCGTGGACGGACCGGTTCCAGACCTCCTCGAACGAGCCGCGCGTGAATTCCCCGAACGCGGGTCGCCGCTGGACGCGCGACGGCGCGCACGCGAGGGCGACGATAGCGAGTGTGGTGAGGGAGCGCTTCATGGGACCTCCGGAGCCGGAGATCCATTCTCGCACAGGCGGGCGAGGCTACTTCAGGGTGCGGGTCTGCCCCGCGCCGATGTTGACCTTCTCCTTGTCGAACTTGCCGGAGAGGGCGTCGCGGACGGAGCGGTCGAAGCGGACCTTGCCGGTCGCGATCTCGCGCAGGGCGAGGACGTTCGGCTTGTTCTTCGACGCGACCTGCGGCAGGAGCGGCCGCGCGCCGGCCATGAGCTGGCGGGTGCGCTTCGTGGCGAGGAGGACGAGCGCGAAGCGGTTGTCGACTTGAGGCAGGCAGTCTTCGACTGTGACGCGGGCCATGCTCTTCTCTCTTCCTTGAGGGATTCTCGCCCGTTCGGCGGACGAAGGGCGGACTTTAAGGGGCGTCGCGCCCCCGGTCAATGGCTAGTTCGGCGCAGTCTTCGCCTGCGGGTTCGGCGGGGGCGTCTCCTTCAGGTCGCCGGCCGACCTGGGCAAGCTGGCGAGCGAGCCGGGGTCGAGCTCGACGATGCAGGGCGACGAGGCGGCCTTGGCGAAGGTCTTCCCTCCGCGCTCCGGGGAGACGAGCAGCCGGTCGAGCTCCTTCCCGTCCTTGCCGAGGAGCGCGACCTCGCGCGCCGGGTGATCGAGCCCGTGCGCCGCGATGGACCTGCCGCTCTCGTCGGCAAACGCCGTCGCCCGGAGGGAGGAGAGCGTCCAGAGCACGCCCGGCAGGCGCGTCGGGGTTCCGTCCCGGGTCGCCTCGAACGTGGTGGCGCCCATCCTGAAGCGCAGCGTCGCCACCTGCTCTCGGTCGAAGCGCAGCACCGTCTTGTCCCGGAGGTCGAACGTGCCGCGCTCGACGGACCAGCGCACGTCGCCCGGGACGAGCTCGACCGCGCCGCCCGTCGTGCGCACGAAGACGGTGCCGTCGAACGGGTTCTCGTCGCCGAGCGCCAGCGTCTCGACCCTGCCGTCCTCGAGCGCGAGCGCCACCTTCGCGCGCGGCCGCGCCAGGCCGTACCGCGCCAGCGCGGCGTCATCGGGCACGGCCGAGACCGCGGCCTTGCGCCGCAGCTCCGCCACCTTGTCCACGAGCGCGTCCACCGCCGCGCGCTCGGCGTCCGCCTGGACCGGCGCCTCGACCCGCCAGCCGTCCACGTCGCCCGTCCTCGCGCGGGCGAGGCGCGTCGTCGCGCCCTTCGCCTCGACGGTGACGGTCTTCACCTTCGCCGGCGAGAACGCGTAGAGCTTCTCGTCGGCCACCTTCTTCCGCTCGGCGGCCTCGTCCCTCTTCTCGACGCCGAACCAGGCGAACGCGACCGCGCCCGCGGCGAGCGCGGCGAGGAGGAGCGTCGAGAGGAGCGTCCGGCGCTTCGACCTCATCTACCGCGACCTCCGCACCGTCCACACCGCGAGCCCGATCCCGAGCAGCGCCACCGGGAGCACGTCCACCGACAGGAACTTGAGGGCGGTCGCCTGCGCCTCGGTGAGCAGGACGAGCGACGCCTCGCGGCTCTTGGGCCGGATGGTGATGCGGTCCTCCTGCTCGGCGAGCCAGCCCACCGCGTTCATGGCGAAGTCGCGGTTGCCGCCGAGCTGGAGGTACTTGTTCGAGAAGAAGTCGCCGTCGCCGGCCACGACGAGGCGCGTGCGGTCGGAGCGCTTGCCGTCGCCGGTGACCGTCTTCTCGGAGGCCATCGCGAGCGGGAGCGGGCCGACCTTCTCGCCCTCGTCGCGCCGCGCCACGCCGCGCTGGAAGACGCCCTTCACGTCGGTCTCGCCCCAGGCGTCGCGCCCGGTGAGCGCGAGCGGCGTGGGCGTCACGCCCGAGCCGGTGAGCGCGACGAGCGACCGCGCCGTCGGGAAGACGAGCGCCGTGTCGGCGAGATCGCGCGAGATGGCGTGCGCGCCCGAGGGCATCACCACGGGCGACACCGGCGAGCCGAGGAGCTGCGCCGCGGGCGAGGGATCCACGACGACGTCGTCGTCCGCCTGGATGCCGTACGCCTGGAGGAGGGCGTCGAGCCCCGCCTCCGCCTCCGGCTCGAGGAAGATGCCGAGGTGGCCGCCCTTCGCGGCATAGCGCTCCAGCGCCCCCGCCTCGGCCTTGAGGAAGGCGGTGCGCGCGCCCGCCACCACCACCACCGCCGCGTCCTCCGGCACCTCCGGCTTCTCGAGCAGGGAGAGCGTCGCCACCTCGTAGCCCTCGCCCCCGAGCGCCTTCGCGATCTGCTCGTAGCCGCGGGGATCCTTGCTGGCGGGGTCGGGCTCGCCGTGACCCGTGGTGAAGTACACCTTGTGCGAGGCCGACCGCGTCACCTTGACGAGGGCGTTCGTCACGCCCTGCTCGTCCGACGCCGAGGCGGGCGCCTTCTGCTCGCCCGCGACGAGCAGGATGCGCGGCCCGCCCGAGACGACGCCGTAGGTGCGGGCCTTCTCCGGGCTCTTGTAGGGGTCCACCATCTCGTACGTGAAGCGCGGCGAGAGCGCGGCGTAGCGCTTGAGGAGGCCCTCCGCTTGCGGGTAGCCCTCCTCGTCCATGCGGTAGACCGCGATCGCCTTCACGTCGGAGCGGAGGCCCTTGAGCGTGCGGACGGTGTCCTCCTGGAGCGTGAAGATCCGGTCGCGGGTGAGGTCCCAGCTCTTCGGACGCTTGTAGGCGACCCAGTTCGCGATCCCCAGCACGACGACGAGCGCGACCAGCGAGACCGCGGTGAGGCCGCCGAAGTGGAGCGCGCGGCCGCTGAAGAAGCGCCTCAAGCCCCCGGACTCGCCGAGCGCGAAGCCCGCCGCGACGCCGGCGAGGCCGAGCGCGAGCTTGGCGACGACGAACTGCGCGTTGCCGAAGAAGAGCGTGACGACGGTCGAGAGGAGGACGACGAGGCCCAGGGCCCCGACGACGCGCGCGACGATGGGGTTGCGCATGGCGGTGACCCTCACGCCCAGCGGTGGCCCTCGATGGCGCGATCGGTGAGCCACAGCCCGAGCGCCACGAAGGACAGGTAGTAGACGACGTCCCGGAGCTCTATCCGCCCCTGGAGGAAGGGCATCAGGTGCTCGGAGGCGCTCATGCCCGTGGCGAGCTCCTTGAGCGGCCCCTCGGCGGCGATGGTGAAGATGGTCACGACCCAGAGCGCGAGCAGCACGATGAGCGACACGAGGGCGGCGACGATCACCGACTCGGTGAGCGCCGAGACGAAGAGGCCGACCGCCATGCACATCGCGCCCAGGAGGAAGAGCCCGAGGAGGCCCGTGCCGACGGTCTGCCACTCGATGGCCGAGCCGCCCTTCGCGCCCTTCGCGAAGAAGGAGAGGATGACGGGGAACAGCGCGACGATGCCGATCGAGACGGCGAGCACCGCCAGCGCCGCGAGGTACTTGCCCGCGACGATCTGGAACGGCCGCACCGGCGAGGTCATGAGCAGCTCGAAGGTGCGCCCGCGCTTCTCCTCGGCGACGAGCCGCATCGAGAGGAACGGCGCGGAGATGACGATGAAGACGCCGACCGACGCGAAGAGCCGCGAGACCACCACGTCGGTCAGGTTGAGCCGCTCCAGGACTTCACGACCCTCGTAGGGCGAGATGCGGGTGACGAAGTTCCGGTACGCATCCACCGAGCCGGTGAAGAACTGGGCGGCGAAGAACGCCATCACCATGAACGCCACGTAGGCGACGGGTGTCGTGAAGTAGACGTTGAGCTCCTTCCGCGCGATGGCGAGCGTCCCGCGCATGTTCAGATCCCTCCCGTGGCGGCGCTGGTCGCGGCCTGGGGCGGCAGCGCAGCGGCAGCGACCGGCGAGACCAGCTTCGAGTAGATCTCCTCGAGGAAGGCGATGTCGTCGAGCGTGACGCGCCGGCCGGGCAGGTGCTTCGCGATGAGACCATCGAGCGTGTCGAAGTCGACGAGCTTGCCCTCGTGGATCACGAGGACCTTCTGGCAGGTCATCGCCACCTCCGGGAGGATGTGCGTGGAGAGGACGAGCGTGTGCTTTCCGGCGAGGCCCTTCACGAGCTCGCGCACCTCGCGGATCTGGAGCGGGTCGAGGCCGACGGTGGGCTCGTCCAGGATGAGGACCTCGGGGTCGCCGAGCAGGGCCTGCGCGAGCCCGACGCGCTGGCGGTAGCCCTTCGAGAGATTCCCGGTCACGCGGTGGAGGACGTCCTCGATGCGGGCCAGGTGCGCGACGCGCTCGATCTCGCTCTTCACCTGCTTGCGCGGGAGCTGCTTCAGGCCCGCGCAGAAGACGAGGTACGCGCGCGGGGTCATGTCGGGGTAGACGGGCGGGTTCTCGGGCAGGTACCCGATGCGCCGCTTCACCTCGAGCGGCTCCTCGAAGACGTCGAAGCCCGCCACCTTCGCCGTGCCGCTCGTCGCCGGCAGGAACCCGGTGAGGATGCGCATGGTGGTGGACTTCCCGGCGCCGTTCGGCCCGAGGAAGCCGATCACCTCGCCCTTCTCCACGGTGAAGGAGAGGTCGTCTACCGCGACCCGGTCCCGAAAGCGCTTCGTGAGATGCGAGACCTCGATCATGAGGAGTGAGCCTCCGCCCGATGGCCCGGAACAGCCCGCGGCGGCGTGAATTCCCGAGTCTCGCTCGGGGTTTCGCCGGCGCGGACGACCAGGCGCGCGGGAAAATAGCCGCGCAGCGCGCCGTGTCAAGAAGCGTTGCGCGCGGTGTCGTCGAGCGTGCCACGCCCGCCGTGTTCGCCGTGACACGCCGTCGGCTGCCTCCGCGCCGCGACTGGCTTTCTCGAGACGGCCCGGCGCGTGCAGTCCGTCCGAGGGAGGTCACGCATGACGACCGCCATGCCCGCCGACGCGATGCGCACCATTCACGAGGAGGAGAGCGCGACGTCGGATCGCCGCCCCGACGCGCGCTGGCGCTCGGCCCTGAAGGTGCTCGGGGTGCTGCTGCTCCTCGCGGCGATCGCGAGCTGAGCGGCGCACTAGCCCTTCCAGAAGCCGGCGCTGCCGGAGCCCGCACGGTCCTTGCGGAGGTCGTGGCCCGGGTCGAGCTTCACGAAGACGCACATCTCGTTGAGGCGCGAGTAGACGCGGTCGCCCACGCGCTGGGCGAGGGTCATGCTCTCCGCGTCGCGCTGGAACTGCCCCGACTTCGTGTTCACCAGCCGTCCGGGCGTCTCGGGGACGTGCCGCTCCTCGAGGAAGTAGTTCGTCGCGAAGAGCGTCGTGAGCCCGGAGTTGAAGCGCCGGCTGATGAGCTCGTCGAGCATCGAGCGCTCCCAGTCGGTGCCGCGCTCCTTCCCGAGCTCGTCGATGGCGAGCACCGGCACCTGGATGAGCGGCTTCAGCACCTCCATGTGGCCCCGCTTCGACTCGAAGCCCGCCTTGATGTCGGAGAGGAGCAGCATGAACTCGACGTACTGGCAGCCGATGCCCTTCTCGAGCGCGAGGTAGCGCAGCGCCGCCGTGAGGAGGTGCGTCTTGCCGGCGCCAGGCCGCCCGTACAGCAGGAAGCCCTTCGTCGGCTGGTCGGACCGGAACTTGCGCGCGAAGTCCTCGGCGGCCGCCTTCGACGAGGCGTGGTCGGGCGACCACGACCGGAAGGTCTCGAACGACGCGAGCGCCACCGAGGCGGGGATGCCGACGCGGTTGAACACGGCGATCCGCTCGTCCACGTGGCGGCACGAGCACACCTGCGCGACGGCGCTCGGGCCGTTCGAGACGAGCACGTACCCGCTCTCGCCGCAGCGCGGGCAGGCGGCCTGGCAGGTGCAGCGCCGGGCGCGCGCGGTGTGCCCGAGGATCTGCTCGACGACGTACCCGGCCCCGCCGCATTCGCGGCAAGTCGAACTCTGCGACGGCTCGGCCATGGGGAGCGGGAGTCTACACCGATCCGCGCAGGCAGAGCAGGCCCGCCTCGCGCGCGGCGTCGAGGAGGTGCGCGCGCAGGGCGGCGCGGTAGGCGCAGGGGCGCGTCGAGGGCGGCCGCGCGCCGGCGCGCAGCCTGCAGCGGGGACCCAGCGCGGCACGCTCGGGACGGCGGAGCGCGCGGAGCCAGCCGCTGACGAGCGCCGCGTCGGCCGCGACCAGCGCCGCCTCGACCTCCGAGAGCGTCGGCTCGGCGCCGGCCGCGTCGAGCGCGCGCAAGGCGGCGCTGTACGCCTCGCGACGCGCGCCGCGCACGCCGGCGGCGGCGCTCTCGACGAGGGCGCGG
>DASWDS010000372.1:0-2322 GCA_036395165.1 Anaeromyxobacteraceae bacterium
GGCGCGCTTCCCGAGGTGCGCGAGCAGCATGCCGCGGCGCAGCCGCAGCTCGGTGTCGGGCGAGATCGCGAGCGCGAGAGCGTACGCGTCGGCGGCGCCGGCCTCGTCCTCGCGCAGCTCCAGGAGCGACCCGCGGAGCCGCCAGAGGCGCGCGTCCGTCTCCCGCAGCGCCCGCGCCTCGTCGATGGCGAGGGCGGCGCGCTCGAGGCCCGAGCCGTCCGCGAGGAGCAGCTCGGCGAGGTCGAGGCGCGCCTCGAACGCCCGGGGGTCGGCCAGCACGACCGCCTCGAGGTGCCGCCGCGCGATGTCGCCCTGGCCCTCCGCCCGCGCCGCGCGCGCCGCCGCCAGCTCTGCGGCGACGTCCACGGCGGGGGCGGCGGGCGAGGCCGCGGGCGCCGCCGTCCGGGGGGAGGGCGGCGAGCCGGCACACGCCGCGGCGAGCGCGAGCGCGAGCGCCGCGCGGCTCGGCCACCGGCCGCGATCGGCGGCGATCTCTGGGAGGCGGGCTCGGCGCATCGCCGGCGTCTTCTACACGAAGTCAGGGGCGCAGATGAAGCCGCGACAGGTGGGTGATCGTGCGATGTGCACGCTAAATTCAGTCGTAGTCGAAGCGGACGCGCCGGCGGCGGGCGCCCGCCCGCGGCCCGTCGTCCGCGAGCTCGATCCAGAGCGCGAACGCCGTGAGCGCGGTGACGAATGCGTAGATGGCGAGGAGGCGCGGCTCCAGGCGGCCCCCGCCGAGGAGCTCGTCGCCGAGCGCGCCGGTGAGGAGCAGCCACACGCTGACGATCACGCTCGACCGCGTCATGCGAAGCCTCCGGACGCGCGCCACCGCATTCCAGAGGCGGCCCAGGTAGTATACGCCCTTCGTGAGCAACGGATCCGAGCCCAGCCTCGCCCACCTCGGCTGGCCCGAGGTGGTGCGCGCCCTCGCGCAGCGTTGCCGCCTCACCGCCGGCCGGCGGCGGGCCGAGGCGCTCCCGTTCCTGCCCACCGCGGCGGACGTGCGCGACGCGCTGCAGCGCGTCGAGGAGGCGCGGGCGCTCTCGGAGGCGAGGGTCACCCTCCCCCTCGGCGTCTCCGGGGCGGTCGAGGAGCACATCGACCGCGCGGCGAAGGGCGGCGTGCTCGAGCCGGTCGCGCTGCGCGACTGCGCCTCGCTCCTGCGCGCCGCCTCCCGCACCCGCGACGTCCTGGAGGCGCGCGCGCCGCAGAGCCCGCGCCTGTGGGCGGTCGCGCAGGGTCTCTCGGGCGACGAGCGGCTCGCGGAGCGCATCGAGCGCGCGATCGAGCCGTCGGGCGCCATCTCGGACCGGGCCAGCCCGGAGCTCGGTGGCCTCCGCGAGCGCACGCGCGGCCTGCACCGCGCGCTGAAGGCGCAGGTGGAGGCGTACCTCGCCGACGAGCAGATGCAGCGCCACCTGCGCGACACGTACTTCACGATCCGTGACGAGCGCTACGTGCTCCCGATCCTGGCGAGCTCGCGCTCCGAGGTGCCCGGGATCGTGCACAACGCGTCGCAGTCGGGGCAGACGCTCTTCGTCGAGCCCGACGCCATGGTGGACATGGGCAACGAGCTCACCATCGCCGCGGCCATGGCGGCGGAGGAGGAGGCGCGGATCCTGCGCGAGCTGTCGGAGGCGGTCTCGCGGCGCGCCGGCGCGCTCCTCGCGGACCTGGGCGTGCTGGCCGAGCTCGACCTGCTCGAGGCCGAGGCACGCCTCGCCTCCGAGCTCGACGCGCACGCTCCCGAGGTCGTCCCGGCGGACGCCGGGTTCGAGCTCCTCTCGCTGCGCCACCCCCTCCTCGTGCTGCAAGGGAAGAAGGTGGTGGCGAGCCACGTCCGGCTCTTCCCGCCGGCGCGGGCGCTCATCGTGTCGGGCCCGAACGGCGGCGGGAAGACCGTCACCATCACGGCGGTCGGCCTCTCCGCCTGCATGCTGCGGGCGGGCCTCCCCGTCCCGGCCGCGGCCGGGTCGCGCCTCCCCTTCTTCGCGGAGGTGCGCGCGGCGGTCGACGAGACGGGCGATCTCGCGCGCGACCTCTCCACCTTCACCGCCCACCTCACCCGCGTGCGCGACATCGTCTTCGGCGCGGGCTCGCGCTCGCTCGTCCTCGTCGACGAGATCGCGGCCGACACGGATCCGCGTGAGGGCGCGGCGCTGGCGGCGGCGATCCTGGAGGACCTGCTCGAGCGCGGCGCCCACGTGCTCGTCACGACGCACCTCGACGAGCTGAAGGCGCTCGCGCTCACCGACGCGCGCTACGCGAACGCGCGCGTCGGCTTCGACGCCGAGCGGCTCGCGCCGACCTACCAGCTGC
>DASWDS010000373.1:0-3649 GCA_036395165.1 Anaeromyxobacteraceae bacterium
CGCCGCCATCCGCCTGCGGTCGAGCTCGCCGTCCGGCGAGAGCACGCCGGCGCCGAATTCCGCGACGACCGCCGCGAGCCCCGGCGACCCCTTCGCGACGGCAGCGCGGGCGAGCTGATCGGCGTCCACGACCGGCGCTCCGAGATCGCGCAGCGCGGCGGCGAACGTGGTCTTCCCGGTCGCGATCCCACCGGTCAGGCCGACGAGGCGCATGGGAGGAGCCTACTGCTGGGGAGAGGGTGCCGCCTCGGCGCGGCCCGCCGGCGGCTTCGCCGCGGCGCGGTGCGGTGGATCGGCCCTGGCGGCGCCCTCGGGAGCCTTGAAGCTGATCGCGTCCACGAACCCGTCCTTGGCGAAGTAGACGGTGATGCCGGCGGGCTTGAAGAACCAGACGGTCCTGAAGTCGTCCGTGAAGGCCTTGTGGCTCGGGCGCCCGTAGGTGCCCTCCACGGTCTCCCGGTCGAGCTGGTTCGTGGGGAAGACGACCACCTCGACCACGACCCCGTCGTCGCGCGCGAAGAACTGCGCCTGGCGCGTGCCGGGGATGGCCTGGTCGCCCTTGTAGACGAGGGCGACACGGCCCGACAGCTTCCCCTGCGTCGAGGGCGGGCCGAACTTGGTGGCGATCTCCGAGTCGGTGCTCGCGCCGGG
Source organism: Anaeromyxobacteraceae bacterium (assembly GCA_036395165.1). Taxonomy (GTDB): domain Bacteria; phylum Myxococcota; class Myxococcia; order Myxococcales; family Anaeromyxobacteraceae; genus Anaeromyxobacter_A. The sequence continues at coordinate 652 of DASWDS010000373.1, forward strand.
GATGACGCCCTGCCAGCCGCGCGCGAGCGCGGCGCCCGGCGCGACGGTGACGAGGAGGACGAAGGCGAGGTGAATCGCGCGCATGAGGCATTATACTCCGGGCCCCGTGAGCCGCCCCCTCGTCACCCTGGTCGTCGTCCTCGCCCTCGTTCCCGCGGCGGCGCGAGCTGCCACGTCCGACCACATCGGCCCCGACACCTGCAAGGCGTGTCACCCGATCGCGTATGAGGCGTGGAGGGACGGACCGCACGCGAGGGCGCTCGCGAGCCTCCCGGAAGCGCGCCGCAAGGACGCGCGCTGCACGATCTGCCACGCGCCCGATCTGGACAGGGGATCCACGGGCGTGTCGTGCGAGTCGTGCCACGGCGCCGGGCGCGTCTACGCGCAGGCGTACGTGATGCGCGACCGCGAGCTCGCGCGCGCCGTCGGCCTCGTCGATCCGGGCGAGAAGACCTGCCTCGGGTGCCACACCGAGTCGACGCCCAGCCTCGGCCGCTTCGAGTACGCGAAGAAGCTCCCGCTCATCGAGCACGGCGGCGACCGCGCGGCGCGAAAGCACGCGGGGGCGGAGTAGATGGCGCCCAAGGTCCTGTCGGCCGAGTTCGTCAAGACCGGGACGAAGCGCGACGAGTGGCCGGCGGACCGGCTCCCCGAGATCGCCTTCGTCGGCCGGAGCAACGTCGGGAAGTCGTCGATGCTGAACGCGCTCGCGCGGCGCGAGAAGCTGGCGCGCGTCTCCTCGACCCCGGGCCGCACCCAGGCGCTCCAGTTCTTCCGCGTGGTCCGGCAGGACTCGCCGGCGGCGCGCCCCCGGGCGCTGCGGTTCTGCGACCTGCCCGGGTACGGGTTCGCGAAGGTGCCGCGCGCCGAGCAGGAGCGCTGGGCGTCGATGATCGAGGAGTACCTGCGCGAGCGCCGCGATCTCGTCGCCGTCGTGCTCATCGTGGATGCGCGCCACGAGCCGCCCGACAGCGATCGCGAGGCGCTCGGCTTCCTCGCCGCGCAGGGCCGGCGCGTGCTCGTGGCGGCGACCAAGATCGACAAGCTCGGAAAGAGCCATCGTTTCGGCGCCGTGAAGATGGTGGCGCGCGCGCTGGGCATCTCCGAGGCCGAGGTGGTGCCCTTCTCCGCGATGGAGGGGACGGGCACCGACGCGCTCTGGACGCGGCTCGTCGCGCTCGTGAACGAGAAGGCCTCGCCCGACCTGGGCGAGACCTGATCTCGGGGTCGCGCGGCGCCCCGGCGCGGTGTGGTGGCAGGCGCGCTCAGGAGATGCGCGAGGGCGATCCCTCCACGCCCAGCTTCTCACCGAACTCCTCGGCGGCGCGGCCGCCGCGGTTGCGGATCGTGTCGGTGAGCTGGTTCCGGATCTCGGCGCCGGGCTTCGGCGCGAACATGATGCCGAGACCGGCGCCCACCAGCACGCCGACCGCGAACAGGCCGAGGCTCGTGAAGAAGTCGCTGGTCGGCGTGTGCTCCTCGAGCCCGAGCCGGTGCAGGACGTCGTCGCGGTCCAGCTTGCGCAGGTCCCTCCACTTGAGATCAGACAGGTCGCTCCACTTCATGCGTGCCCCCTTCCTGGAACGGCGCTAAGCGGCGCCGGTCGCCTGTGCTTCACGAAGCTCTTCCGCGAGCCCGCGCAGCCGGTCGCGGAACCCCGGCACGAGGAGCGCGCCCAGGGCGGCGCGCGCGAGCGGGCGCGTGAGCGAGGAGAAGAGCCCGCCGCCCGCGATGTATCCCACCACCATGGCGAGCCCGAGCATGTCGTAGGGTCGCTCGCGGATCCGCTGCGCGAGCGTGTCACCTACCGCCCAGAGCCGGCCACGCACCTCGTCTCCCGCCTCGACCATCTCTCCCCTCACATGCTCCGCCGCAGGAGACAACATGGGCACGGACCGCTGGGTGCGAAAGACGCGGCGGCGGGGTTGCTCCTCGCGAGCGGCTGCGCACGCCCGCCCGGCTACCTGATCTCGGTCGTCACGCCGGTCGCCGTGATGGGCCGCGCGGGCGGCGGGCGGCGCGCCGCCTGGTCGAGCTCGATCTCGGCGACGAGGGGCAGGTGATCCGAGGCCAGACGGGCGAGCGGGCTGTCGTACACGGTGCAGCCGATCACGCGGACGGCCGGGCCCACGTAGGCGCGGTCGAGCCGGACGAGCGGGAACACCGTCGGGAAGGTGGCGCGCGTCGAGCCGGCGAGCACCGCCGCGTCGGCGAGCTGGCGCCGGATCCAGCGCGGCACCGCGGAGCGGCTGCTCCAGGCGTTGAAGTCGCCGACGAGCACGAGCGGGTAGGCGAGGGCGGCGTCGCGCAGGATGTCCGCCGAGAGCAGCTGCGCCGCCTGCCGCCGCCGCTCGCGCCGGTCGAGGCCGAGGTGGCAGTTGAAGACGTGCAGGGCGGAGGCGCCGAGGTCCACGTCCGCGCGCAGGCACCCGCGCTTCTCGCGCCCGGGCACCGACAGGTCGTAGCTGCGCGAGGCGGTGATGGGGAAGCGCGCCAGGATGCAATTGCCGTACGGATAGCCGCCGCGCAGCTCGGTGAGCCCGTAGGCCTGGGCGAGGCCGGTGAGGCGCGCCAGCGTGCCCGCCGGATCGAGCAGCTCGCCGGGGCCGCCGAGGGCGCCCACCTCCTGGAGCCCCGCCACGTCCGCGCGCGCCTCTTCGATGACGAGCGCCACCCGCTCCGGGTCGGCGCGGCCGTCGCGCCCCCGCATCCCGTGGACGTTCCAGCTCATCACCCTCACGCCCACCGCCGCTCCTCCTCGCTGGCGGGCGCGCGCCGCGGCCGCGGCGGTCGAGGCGGGGTGCGATAGGCGTCGTGGAACGCGCGGTACAGCGCGTCGGGCCGGAGCCCCTCGGTGAAGCGCAAGCCGCAGGCCGGCGGGTGGACGAAGAACGTCTCGATCTCCTCGGGCGCCACGCCGCCGTGCGACCCGAACTCCCAGGCGTAGGCGACGGGGACCTTCCCCTCGCCGCGCCAGCCGAGCACGACGAGGTCGCCC
>DASWDS010000374.1:0-3937 GCA_036395165.1 Anaeromyxobacteraceae bacterium
CCCCGAGACGCGCCTCCATGAACGCCCGCTCGGAGGTTGGAAGCGGTTCGGCCCGGCCGACCTCTGCGGGGGGAAGGGGCCCGCCGACCGATGGGCGTGCCGGGATTCCTCCGGGCGGGCCGAGGCGCGCCCCGCCGCTGACGAGTGTGTCTGCGACGCGGCCCGCCTGCCGCTCGAACGCATCGTCCGCGGGCCCGATCTCGACCATGGATTGGAAGCGGGCCCGGCCGAGCCGCTTCGCCCGGCACGCGGCGCACTCCCCGTCGACGCCCGGAGTGCCGCCGCAGGCACACCGGCGCACGAGGATCCGCGGATTGGCCGCCGGGAGCGACGTCGGCGCGGCGAGGGCGTGCGCGACGAGCGTCACGGGTCCGGCACCGCCTGGAGGCCGCCCGCGATCGCCGCGAGCCACGTCGCCTGCTGGCCCGCATTGCAGCCGTTGCCCGTGTCGTGGTCGTACTGCGTGTTCTGGGGCTGCACATTCGTGGTCAGCCAGGTGCGCACGGTCGCGAGCGGACGCCCCGCCGCCAGCATGTCGTCGGCGCGGCCGACGAGCTTGCACGCGATGTCGAAGTGGCCCTGCTCGTGCGCGAGGAGCCGCGCCGACTCGGCCACCGCGTCCGCGTCGCACGCCGCTCCCACGACCGTGTCGCACTCGTCCGCCGTCGTGGCTCGCACGGGCGTGAACACCGATGCGGGGCACCCGGCGCCGCGCGTGCGATCCCAGGTCGCGCCCGCGCCTGCGGCCGCAAGATCGCTTTGGCACCGCGTGACGAGCGGCGCGCAGAGGTTCGTGGCGCGCGCGCCGGCGCCGGGGAACTCCGGCTTCACCCACGAAGCCGTGTTGTTCAGGACGGCGCGGAACATCACGTTGCCCTGCACGTTCTCTTCCGGGACCGCGGCGCTCGTGAACGCGCCGAACCCGGCGCCGGGCGCGCCCTGGAAGTCGGCCCAGGCGAGCGGTCGGTCGGGAACGCAGCGCGAGACCGAGATGAAGATCGCCGGCGTGAACGGAGCCGGACCGACGAGCGGCGTGTCGAGGACGCGCGGGAACCGCTCTCGCGGCGCGAAGAGGGTTGGGGGCGAAAGCCGGATCTCGGGCGGCGCCGGCAGGATGTACGTCTCGCGGATCGAGCCCGGCGGAAACAGCATCGGCGGCGGAGGGCCGCGCAGCCGGGCCTCCGGCAGGAGATGCGGCCCGTCGGGCTGGCGCTGCAACCCGACCGGCATGCGCGACGTGACCGTGCGCGCGGCCCGGTCCGCCTCCGCCTCCGCGGCAGGGGCGTCGAGGACCCGGAGCGGCCCGGACGGCGTCGCGCCGGCCTGCTGCCGAACGTGGGTGAGCTCGTGCGCCAGGAGGCGCCGGCCCGCCGCCGAGCCCGGGTCGTAGCGGTCCGCAGCGAAGACGATGTCTCGCCCCACCGTGTAGGCGCGCGCGCCGAGGGCCCTGGCCGACTTCGCCGCCCGCTCGCCCGTGTGCACACGGACGGCGCCGAAGTCGTGGCCGGTCGTGCGCTCGAAGTCTGCGCGCGTCGCCAGCTCGAGCGGCCGGCCGGCCTCGCCGAGCGTCTCCCCGACGAGGGACGGGGCCTGCGCGAGCCGCTTGGCCTTGCACGCGGCGCATTCGCCGTCGGGCCCCGGCGTCCCGCCGCACGCGCAGCGCTGCAGGAACGCGTGGCTCACGAGAGTCCCTTCGCGATCGCGCGCGCCACGGCCGGCCCGACGGGCCCGGAAGGCAGCGCGACAGTCCGGTGCTCGGCGGCCTGCGGCGAGGGCGGATCGGCCCTGAGGAGCCGCGCGAGCTCGGCGCGCACCTCGGCCTCCAGGGCGGGGCCGGCCTCGACCCCGTCGAGGACGAGCTCGTCGATCCGGACGGAGACGGGGCGCGTCACCAGCTTCCCACCTCCGTCTCGATGAGCGGCTTCTCGAGCTTCGCGTACTCGGTGCGTGCCGCCCGCGCGAGGTGGGACATTCGCACGGGCTCCCCTGCATCCACCGCGAGGAAGGCCGCGTTCAGAGCGATCGAGCGGATATTCCCGCCCGCGACGTTCAGGCGCGCGAGCTCCTCGAAGCGCAGGCCCTCGGTCGGCGTCCTCTCCGGGAAGATCCTGCGCCAGATCTCCGCCCGCTGCCCGGCGTCCGGAAACGGGAACTGGACGACGAAGCGGAGGCGGCGCATGAAGGCGGGGTCGAGCGCCTCCTTCATGTTCGTCGTCAGGACGGCCAGGCCGCGGTAGGCCTCCATGCGCTGGAGGAGGTACGAGACCTCGATGTTGGCATACCGGTCGTGGCTGTCCTTCACCTCGGTCCGCTTGCCGAAGAGCGCATCGGCCTCGTCGAAGAGCAGGATGGCGCCGCCGCCCTCAGCGGCGTCGAAGACCCGTCGGAGGTTCTTCTCCGTCTCGCCGATGTACTTCGAGACGACGCTCGAGAGGTCGACGCAGTAGAGGTCGAGGGCCAGCTCCCCGGCGAGGACCTCCGCGGCCATCGTCTTGCCGGTGCCGCTCGCGCCGGCGAAGAGCGCGCTCACCCCGAGGCCGCGCGAGGCCTGGGCGCCGAAGCCCCAGTCGTCGTAGACGGTCGGGCGCCGCCGGACGTGTGCCGCGAGCTCCCGCAGGATCTCGCGCTGCCGCTCCGGGAGGACGAGGTCATCCCAGCCCGCGGCCGGCTCGACCCGCCGGGCGAGCCCGTCGAGGCCGGGCCGCGACCATGCGCGGCAGGCCTCCCAGAGCACCGACACGGCCTGCTCGGGCCCCTCGGCCGCGGCAGTTGCCGCGGCCGCACGGATCCCGTTGGCCCCGATGTCGAACTGGGAGGCGAGCGCGTCCACCGAGCCGTTCAGGCTCGCCGCCGTCTCGCCGAGCGCCGCGCGCCAGAGCTCGGCGCGCTCGGCGGCGCTCGGCCGGCGAGAGTCGAGCCTGGCGATGGGGCGGCGCCGCGTGGCGAGGGCAGCCCGGCCCGAGACGAGGAGGGGTCCGTGCACGCCGTCCACGAATGAGGCCGCCGAGCGGAGCTCCGGCTCGCCTTCGAGCTCGCCCAGCTCGAGCAGGAGTACCCCGCCGCCGAGGACCGCTTCGCGCTCCCAGAGGCGCTCGAGCGCCTCCCGCTCGTACGCGGCCACGGGGATGTCGGCGCCCTCGAGCGCGAGGACGCGCTGCCCCAGGGAGGCGCACGCCGCGGCCGCGATCGCACGGGCGGCGGCGCTGTCGTGCATGCCGAGCTGGAGCGTCGCCTGGGAGGAGCGGGCGAGCGCCGCCGCGATCCGGTGGGCGAGGTCTCGGTGCGAGGCGGGGAGCTCGGGCGGCACGTCGACGGGTTCCAGGAGTCCCTGGAGCTGTTCGTCCGTGTACGACACGCCCGCGAGGTAATGGAGGACGCGCTCCTCTGCGCGAAGCGGGCTCGCAGCGAGGGTCGTCCCCGCACCCATCTCGATGAGCCGCCAGCGCCGGAGCGGCGCACCGGGCCCGAGGGCGGTCCAGTGAGCGTCCGGCAGCCGAGCGAGGGCAAGGCCGAAGGTCGGCGCCGAGCGAAGTGGGAACGAGGCGTCGAGCTCCGGCCCGGCGCAGAGGAGGACGATGTCGCGCTCGAAGGACGAGAGCCCGAAGCCGGCCGCGAGCGCCTCGAGCGCCGGGGGAGCGGGCATCGCCTCCGCCGCGGCGCGAAGCTCCGCCTCGGCCTCGTCCGACGGCGCGCCGTCGATCGTTCCCGCGAGCACGGCGAGCGCCGCGCTCAGGTGGCGCTGGTTCGCGGCCTGCCAGTCGTCGCCCGCGCTCATGTGATCGTCAGCCTCTGGGTCGGGTCGAACACCGCCGGCGAGACCGTCCGGTCGACGAGCAGGCTGTCGACGCCGTCCACCCGGAGGCGCAGCCAGTGCTCGCCCGACGCCGCGTCGTGCACGACGAACGTGAGCGTCCCGGTGGACGTGTCGTGGTCCTCC
>DASWDS010000375.1:0-6318 GCA_036395165.1 Anaeromyxobacteraceae bacterium
CTCCTCGGCGACCGCGACCCGGAGCGGCGGCGCGCCTCCGCGCTCCTGCTCGCGCACATGAGGGACCCGGCCGCCTTCCTCCCGCTCGCGGAGCGCGTCCTCGACGAGGACGATCGCGTGGGCGACGCGGCGCTCTCGGCGCTCGCCGCGGCGAGGCAGCACCCCGACTTCCACCCAGTCCTGGAGCGGCTGCGGCGCGCGCTCCTCGGCGGCGACGCGGAGCGGCCCGCGCTGGCGGCGCGCGCGCTCGCCCGGCTCGCCGACGTGGAGTCGATCCCCCTCCTCATCCAGGCGATCGACGGGCCCGAGCCGGTGAGCGAGGAGGCGGCGCGCGCGCTGGCGCGGCTCTCCGGGCGCGACCTCGGGCGTGACGCGGCGGCCTGGCTCGGGTGGTGGAAGGATCGGCGCTGAGCGCGCCGCGGCGCTACAGTGCGCCGGGTCCCGGCGCCCCTTCGGCTCACCCGGCGCGAGGCACGACCTCATGAACGACCCCATCGATCCCGATCCGCGCAGGGCGCTCCTCGACAAGCTCTCCCGCGACGCCGAGCGCGGCGGCGGCGAGGAGCGCATCGCGAAGCAGCACGAGGCGGGCAAGCTCACCGCACGCGAGCGCATCGAGCTGTTCCTCGATCCGGGCAGCTTCGTCGAGCTGGACAAGTTCAAGACGCACCGGTGCGCCGAGTTCGGGATGCAGAAGCACAAGATCCTGGGCGACGGGGTGGTGACGGGCTACGGGCTCGTCGAGGGGCGCCAGGTCTTCGTCTTCGCGCAGGACTTCACGGTCTTCGGCGGCTCGCTCTCGGGCGCGTACGCGGAGAAGATCTGCAAGATCATGGACCGCGCGGTCGAGGTGGGCTGCCCGGTGATCGGCCTCAACGACTCGGGCGGCGCCCGCATCCAGGAGGGCGTCGTCTCGCTCGCGGGCTACGCGGAGATCTTCCTGCGCAACACGCTCGCCTCCGGCGTGGTCCCGCAGATCAGCGTCATCCTGGGGCCGTGCGCGGGCGGCGCGGTGTACTCGCCCGCCATCACCGACTTCATCTTCATGGTGAACGACACGAGCTACATGTTCATCACCGGGCCCGACGTCATCAAGGCGGTGACGCACGAGGAGGTGACGAAGGAGGAGCTGGGCGGCGCGCGCGCGCACGCGCAGCGGTCGGGCGTGGCGCACTTCACCTTCGACAGCGAGGAGGCGACCCTCGCTGCGGTGCGGGAGCTCGTCTCCTTCTTGCCGCTCAACAACGCCGACGACCCGCCGGCGACCCCCTGCTCCGACGATCCCGCGCGGCGGGACGAGGCGCTCAAGACGATCGTCCCGGACAACCCCAACAAGCCGTACGACATCAAGGAGATCATCCGCGCCGTCGTCGACGACCGGCACTTCTTCGAGGTGGCGCAGCACTTCGCGCAGAACATCGTCATCGGGCTCACGCGGATGAACGGGCGTCCGGTGGGCGTCGTCGCGAACCAGCCGGCGGTCCTGGCGGGCGTGCTCGACATCGACGCGAGCGTCAAGGCCGCCCGGTTCGTCCGCTTCTGCGACGCGTTCAACATCCCGATCCTCACCTTCGTGGACGTCCCGGGATTCCTCCCCGGGACCGACCAGGAGTGGGGCGGCATCATCAAGCACGGGGCGAAGCTCCTCTTCGCGTTCGCCGAGGCGACGGTCCCCAAGATCACGGTCATCACGCGCAAGGCCTACGGCGGCGCGTACGACGTCATGGCCTCGAAGCACATCCGCGCGGACGTGAACTACGCCTATCCGACGGCGGAGATCGCGGTGATGGGGCCCGAGGGCGCGGTCCACGTCATCTTCCGCAAGGAGATCCTGGCGGCCCAGGACGGCGGCGCGGAGCGGCAGCGGCTCATCGCCGAGTACCGCGAGAAGTTCGCGAACCCGTACAGGGCCGCGGAGCTCGGCTACGTCGACGAGGTGATCAAGCCGGAGGACACTCGCCCGCGCGTCATCCGCGCGCTCGAGATGCTGCGCACGAAACGGCAGGAGCTGCCGCCGAAGAAGCACGGAAACATCCCCCTCTAGCAATTAGAGGAGACGTGGCGAGCGAAGGGGAGGCCGGATGAGGCCGACCCGGAGCGAGCGGGGGGCATGGGGGGCCGGCGAAGGCGGCCCCCCATCTCGAAACCGGCCGGATGAGGCCGACGCGGGGAGCATGAGGGGGGCGGCAGCTTCTCGGCGGCCCCCTCATCCAGACGGAGGCGCGGAATGCCAAAACCCAAGATCGAGGACCTCGTCGCCGGGAAGGGCCCGGAAGCCGTGCGCGGCAAGACGGTCGAGGTGCACTACACCGGATGGCTCACCGACGGCACGAAGTTCGACTCGTCCGTCGGCGGCTCGCCCTTCTCCTTCCGCCTCGGCGCGGGCGAGGTGATCGAGGGCTGGGACCGGGGCGTCGCGGGCATGAAGGTCGGCGGCAAGCGCAAGCTGACGCTCCCGCCCGAGCTCGGCTACGGCGCCGCCGGCGCGCCGCCCGACATCCCCGCCAACTCGACGCTCGTGTTCGAGGTGGAGCTGCTGGCGGTCTACTGACCGCGCCGTCAGCTCGGCCGGATCTCGAACGCCACCTCGGGGCCGGGCGTGCCCACCCGGGAGGGCTCGGAGGCGCGCGTCGCCGACCCGCGCGCGAGCGGCTCGCGGCGGGCCACGAGGCGGCCTCCCCGCCCGAGCAGCCAGCGCAGGCCCAGGGCGGCGTCGCGCAGGAGGCGCCACGGCGCCTGCGCGGAGAGCAGGCGCGGGCTGTCGGCGATCCCCGACGGGAGCGCCTTCACGCCGGCACCGTGCGTGTAGACGAGCTCGCCGCCGAGCCAGGCGGTGTAGAGCGCGGCGCCGATGGCTCCCGCCGCGAGGAGGGCGGTCGTGGGGGTGGCGCGGTGGGTGGACCGCCACGATGCGAGCCCGACGCCAGCGAGCAGGATCCCCATGTTGCCGATCCCGTGCAGCCACATCGCGTCGCGCGCGCGCCCCTCCTCGAGGCGGATCTCCTGCGACGCCGCCATGCCCGCGATCCCGGCCAGCCCCGCCGCGCCGACCCCAAGCCACCACAGCCGGCGGCCCGCCGCGTCGAGGGCGCGGCGGCGCACTCGACCGTGGGCGGAGACGGCCATCACGTCGAGCGTCGCCGCCGTGGGCAGGAGGACGAGGGGAGCGTGGATCACGCTCGGGTGGAGCTCGTGCAGATGCATCGCCATGGCCGTTCCTCCGGCGCCGAGGAGCGGCGCCCGCGGATCGAACGTTGGGGGGCGCATCCGCGGCTTTCAACGCCGTCGCCTCCGCCCGCTCCTCGCCCGGACATGCGAAGGCCCGGCCTCTCGCCGAGAGACCGGGCCTTCGTACGAGCCTGGAGCGGCGCTATCCCTTGCGGACGTTGGCCGCCTGCAGGCCCTTCGGCCCCTTCACGACCTCGAACTCCACCTTCTGTCCTTCCGCGAGGCTGCGGAAGCCGTCCATCTGGATCGCGGTGTGGTGGCAGAAGACGTCCTCGCCACCGTTGTCCTGGGTGATGAAGCCGAAGCCCTTCGCGTCATTGAACCACTTCACGATGCCGGTCGCCATTCGATGTGACTTTCCGTGCTCGGGCGCCTCATTGCGCTCGGTCAACCCTGTGCGCGCGGGTAGACCATGCGATTAATTCGGAGATCGCGTCGAAAGTCGAGCGCGACCGTCACGCAAAGTGGAGTCCACGTGTCGGCTACACGCTCGGCGAATGGGCGTCCTGCCGCCAGCGCCGAGCTGGCTACGAGCCAACTACGGCGCGGCGGCGGCGATCGCCTCGGCGGCGGCGAAGGTGTCGGTCGCCGCGAGCGTGCCCTCGATCATGTCGAAGATCTCCTGCACGCTGGGGAGCGCGTCGGCCGAGGTCTCCGGGATGCGCGTCACGCTCTGGCCCGTGTAGAAGAGCCCGTTCTCGACGTCGCCCTTGATGGCGGACGCGAGGAGCGCGTCGGTGATGCAGAAGCTCTCCTTGTAGTTGCTGGCGCGGCAGAGGCAGAGGTCGGTCGCGAGGCACTCGATGCAGGACTTCCTGCGGCCGAAGTACCCCTCCTTGCCGAAGAACCAGGCCTTGGAGCGCGGCGGGAACGTCTTGCCGGCGGCGAGGGCGTCCGTGAAGGCGTTGCGGACGGCGCGCGCCTTCATGCCCTTCACGCAGCTCGTGATGAGGGTCACGTCGACGTCGTCCTTGTCGAGGTGCATCTGCTTGAAGTTCCGGTGCACGTCGCCGTCGCGGCAGGCGAGGAAGCGCGTCGCGAGCTGGGCGCCCGCCGCCCCGGCCGCGAAGAGCGACGGCAGGTCCTCGGCGTCGATGCCGCCGGCGGCGACGACGGGAAGGGACGAGCTCGCGCGAACGTCCGCCAGCAGCTCCGGGAGCGCGTGGCCGACGTCGCCGATGTGGCCGCCCGCCTCGGCGCCCTCGGCGACCAGGAACTCGGCGCCCCACTTCTCGTACATCTTGGCGAGGCGGCCCGAGGAGACGATCCCGGCGAACGGCACGCCCGCGTCGCGGCAGGTCCGCACCACGTCGCGCGAGATGCCGGCGCCCTGGACGATGAACGAGATGCCCTCCTCGAAGGCGATGCGGAGCGAGCTGTCGAAGTCGGTGCGGTTGATGGCCGCCATCAGGTTCAGGCCGACGAAGCCGGTGGGCGCCTCGGCGCGGGCGCGGCGGATCTCGGCGCGCAGCATCGCCTCGCTCTTCACGACCGCCGAGATGGTGCCGACGCCGACGAGGCGCGTGCCGCGGAGGGCGGCGACCTTGCCGGAGAGCCCGTCGGAGGCGTGGATGCCCATCGCGCCCTGCACGAGGAGCCGCTTCCCGGACCCCACGATCTCCTCGATCGCGCGGCGGTCGAGCCTCGGCGCGCGCCGCCGCATCTCCTCGAGCGACGTGACGCCCGAGGCGGCGGCGGCTTCACCATGGGTCTCGACGTGGTCCATGTTCTCTCCATAGCCCTGGAGCGGGCCGGAAAACACTACGCTGATGGTGTCACGGCCTCGTCATGGGTTACGGCGGGGTACGGCGGGTAGCGCGGCGGGCGCGCGGCGCCGCAGGTGCGTAGCGCACGACGCACCGCGGCGGCCGCCGCTGCGTAGCCCACTTCGCCTGCCTCATCCACCTACACGCTCAACCCCCCGGATCGAGGAGGGTGGGCCCGTGGTGGCGCTCTTGCACGATCGGACCCCGTTCCTGGCGCCGTTGCAACGACATCACGCTCCCTCCACGCAGGCGCCACGGACGAAGGGGAAGCTCGCGAGGACTCGATCCGCCGGCGCGGGCCGGCGGGAGGGAGGACGATGGCAGCCTACCTGAGCGCCGTGCTGTTCGCCGCTGCCGCCGTGGGGCTCGCGGCGCTCCTGGCGCAGTGCGCCTCGCTCCGGCGCCACGTCCGCGGGCCCGCCGCCGTGCCGCGGTCGCAGCCGCCCATCTCGATCCTGAAGCCGCTGTGCGGCCTCGACGACGCGCTCGAGGAGAACCTTGCCCGCTTCGCGGCGCTCGACTACCCGGAGTACGAGGTCGTGCTCGGCGTGCGGAGCGCGTCGGACGCCGCGTGGTCCGTCGCGCGCGCCGCCGCCCGCCGCTGGCCCGGCCGGTTCCGGGCCGTCCTGCAGCGCGGCGAGCCGGGGATGAACCCCAAGGTGAACCAGCTCGTCACGCTCGCCCGCGCCGCCCGCCACGACGTCCTCGTCGTGTCCGACTCGAACGTCCGGGTGGCGCCCGGGTACCTCTCCGAGATCGCCGCGCTGCTGGAGGACGCGTCCGTCGGGCTCGTCACCCACGCCATCGTCGGCGTCGGGGAGGAGCGGCTCGGGTCGCTCATGGATCACCTGCACCTGGCCGGCTCGGTCGCGCCCGGCGTCGTCGCCGCGAAGCGGCTCGCCGGACGCGACATCGTGGTGGGCAAGTCGATGGCGCTCCGGCGCGGCGACCTCGCGCGCATGGGCGGGTTCGAGGCGGTGAAGGACGTGCTCGCCGAGGACTACGTGATGGGGCTCATGGTCTCGCGCGTGCTCGGGAAGCGGGTCGCCGTGGGGCGCCTGCCCATCGAGAACGTCAGCGCGGGGCGCACCGTCGGGGAGTTCGCCGCCCGCTACCAGCGCTGGAGCGTCCTGCAGCGCCAGGCGGTCGGCCCGTGGGTCTACGCGTCGATGGCGCTCCTCAACCCCGTGCTCCTCGCGGCGATCGCGGTGGCCGTCGCGCCCTGCGCCGCCGGGCTGTGCGCGCTCGCCGGCGCGTGCGTCGCGAAGACGGCGCTCGACGGCGCCGCGGCGCGCGCGCTCCGCCCCGGCGGGTTCGGGCTGGG
>DASWDS010000376.1:0-2392 GCA_036395165.1 Anaeromyxobacteraceae bacterium
CCACCCGGAGTTCAAGTCCCGGCCGACGCGGCCGGCGCCGCTCTTCCGCGACTTCGTCGGCGCGGCGTTCGTGCGCGCACGCGACCGCACGGGCGCTGCAGTCACGCGCGTCTAGACCTCTCTAGGATCTCGGCGTGCGACCCGGCTGGGCACCGGACGTCCTCCCGCTGTTCGTCGAACTGGCGGCGCTCCCGAGCCCGTCCGGCGAGGAGCGTGCCGTCGCCGACCGCGTGCTCGACTACCTGGGCGCGCTCGGGCTGGAGGCGGACGAAGACGACGCGGGCTCGCGGATCGGCTCGTCGATGGGAAACATCTTCTGCCGTCTGCCGGCGTCGAACGGCAGGGACGGCACGCCGGTCTTCCTCTGCGCCCATCTCGACACGGTGCCGCCCGAGGCGGCGATCGAGCCCGTCGTCGGCGAGGACGAGATCGTCCGGAACGCCGCCGGGACGATCCTCGGTGCCGACAACAAGGCAGCCGTCGCGGCGATGCTCGAGGCCGCCGCGCGGCTGGTCGAGAACGGCCGGGGGCACGCGGGCCTCGAGTTGCTGTTCACGCCGATGGAGGAGGTGGGGCTGCGTGGTGCGGCGGCGTTCGACGAGCAGCGGCTCGGCGCGCGCGTCGGCTACGTCTACGACCACGCAGGCCCGGTCGGGGAGGTGATCCTGGGCGCGCCGCACCAACGCAAGCTCGACGTTCAGTTCCACGGCCGCGCGGCCCATGCGGGGATGTATCCCGAGGAAGGCCGCTCCGCGATCGCGGCGGCGGCTCGCGCGATCGCAGACCTGCGGCTCGGGCGCCTCGACGACGAGACGACGGCGAATGTCGGCGAGATCGAGGGCGGGACCGCGCGCAACGTCGTCCCGGAGCATTGCCGCTTTCTGGCCGAGGCCCGCAGCCACGACGAGCGCAAGCTCGCCGACGTCGTGCAGGAGATGCTCGAGACGGTGACCTTCGCCGCGACGCTGGCGGAATGCGAGGTCGAGACGCAGGTCGAAGGCTCGGCGCGCGGGTACCGCTTCCGCCGAGACGACCTGCCTGTCCGGATCGCCGCGGGCGCGCTCGAGCGCTCGGGGCGGGCGCCGAGTTACATCCTCTCCGGCGGCGGTGCGGACGCGAACGTCTTCAACGAGCGCGGCCTGCAATGTGTGAACCTCGCGAACGGGATGACCGACATCCACACGCCTGACGAGCGCATCGCGGTCGCGGATCTCGAGGCGATGGTTGATGTGACGCTGGCCCTGGTCGAGGTCGCCGCCGAGACCGGCGATGCCGCTTAGCCTCAGGCGCGGGCGCGTCACCGCGATCCTGGAAGAGCTCGACGGGCTCGTCCGGCTGGAGGTCGACGGCGATGCGTGCGTGGCCTACCCGGGGCTGACGGGGCCGGTCGCGGTCGACGACGACGTCCTCGTCAACGTGCAGGCGCGCGATCTCGGGCTGGGATCGGGAGGCTTCGACGTGCTCTACGCGAACCTCACCCGCGGGCTCGGCCTGTCCGCGACCGAGGGCGCTCACGTGATGAAGCTGCCTTACACCCCGCTGCAGGCCGCGGCCGTGCATGCGGAGGAGGGGGGTGGGATGGCGGAGGAGCTCGGTGGCCTCCCGGTCGTCTGCTGCTCCCTGCACAGCCAGGTCGCGCCGGTCTGCGCCGGCCTCGGGGAAGGGCTTCGCATCGCCTACGTCCAGCTTCCCGGTGGGGCGCTGCCGCTACCGCTGTCCGACACCGTGCGGCTGCTGCGCGACCGCGGGCTGGTTGCGACCACCGTCTCGGTCGGTGCCTGCTTCGGCGGGGAGCAGGAGTGCGTCGGCGTCGCCTCCGCGCTCGCGTGGGCGGCCGGCGGCGGCTACGACGCGGTCGTCTGCGCGATCGGACCTGGGATCGTCGGCACGGGCTCGCGGCTCGGCCACGGAGGGCTCGCCGCAGCCGATGCTGCGAATGCGGCCTCGGCGCTGGGAGGCTCGCCGGTGCTGGCCGCGCGCGTTTCGAGCGCGGACGAGCGCGAGCGCCATCGCGGCGTGTCCCATCACACCGAGGCGGTGCTCGCCCTATGCACGGGCCGGGTCATCGTCGCGTGGCCGGCGGGCCACGAGGCTCCGGATTGGGTCGAGCCGCGGCAGGAGGTCGACGTAGAGGGCTGGGAAGAGGCCTGCGCCGGTCTCCCGCTCTCCCACATGGGCCGCGGGCCCGACGAAGAGCCGTGGTTCTTCGCCGCCGCCTTCGCCGCCGGCCGTCTCGCTCGCAGCCTCGTCGCCTGATGGAGACCCGGCGGCCCGGCCCGGTCGTCGGCCTCAGGACGTGGAACACCTTCGGCGGCGACGCGCGGCTGGCGCGAACCGCGACGCACTTGGTCCTGTAGTTCGGTTCGCCCAGCCTCCTCCCCGAGGCGAGCGT
>DASWDS010000377.1:0-1649 GCA_036395165.1 Anaeromyxobacteraceae bacterium
CGGGTACGTGGCGCTCGACCGCCGCGACCTCGCCGGCGCGGAGCGACTGTTCCGGCAGGCGCTGGCCGTGAACGGCCTCTCCAAGCGCGCGTGGTACAACCTCGGCTGGGTGCTCGTGGAGGAGCAGCGCCTCGACGAGGCGGAACGCGCGTACCGGACGGCGCTCTCCATCGACCCCTCGCTCGCCAGGGCGCGCGTGAACCTGGCCGTCATGTACAGCCGGAGCGGAGATCTCTCGCGCGCGGCCGGCGAGCTGTCGGAGGCCATCCGCTCCGACCCAGGGCTCGCCATCGCGTACCAGAACCGAGCACGCGTGTTCCTCGCGCAAGGGCGGCCCGCCGAGGCGCTCGAGGATGCACGCGCGCAGGTCGCCCTCGACGGGCGCAGCCCGGAGGCGCACGCGCTCGTCGCGGAGTGCCTGGGCGCCCTCGGGCGGAGCGAAGACGCACGCCGTGAGCTGGAGGAGGCGCAGCGGCTCACGGGTGCCTCAGGGCGGCGCTGACCTATAAGGGGGCGCTGGACCGCGCTGGAGACGGACGGCGCACGCCTGCGAACGGCCGGACGACGGCCCCGGCGAGCGCGAGCGCCGCCCCGGCGATCGCGAGCGGCAGCCACGGATCGCGCACCGCCTGGATCTCGACCCACAGGGGAACCTCTCTGCCGAGCTCGACCGATCCCCCCGCGAACGAGGCGGACTCGCCAGGGCGCAGGCGCCCCTGGTAGAGCGGGTGCCGCCCGTCGAACACCTGGACGAAGAAGACCGGATCGCGGGGACGACCGTCGGCGAGCCGCAGCAAGGCGTCGGGCTGCGTCAGGTCGCGCCGCGCCGAGCCCAGCGTCGCCGCCTCGAGCCTCAGGAACAGGTGGGCGCTCTTCCCGGCGGGCGTGACGAGGTCCTCCGTCTTGGGCGGGAAGAGCCCGACGCCCATCATCACGTTCGGCTCGGGCATCCACGCGACGAGGCTCGCGTCCTCCTCCGTCTTCGGGAAGGTCCCCAGCATGACGTACGCCTCGGTGAGCGGGCGACCGGCCCCGTCGCGCCACGCGACCCCGGGGGCGTAGCCGTAGCGAAGGATCGAGAGGCGCCACGCGCCCACCTGCGCCGGGGGCCACAGCCCCACCCGCACGCTCCGCGCGCCGGGGTCGTCGAGGGGGGTGGCCTCGATCTCGACGGTCTTCGAGAGCAGGGCGTTCCGCCCCTCGGAGGCGAGCGTGAGCTCGCCGAAGCGGAGCGGCGGGAGCCCATCCCCGCCGCGGACCTCCTCGCCGTCTCCCGCGTACACCGTCCGCGCCTCGCGCAGCGAGAGGCTGGCCGGCACGGCGACGAGGACGAGGGCGAGGCCGGCGCGCAGGAGCGCGCGCGACGCCCTCGCAGCCACCCGACCCTCCTGCAGCGCGGCGTGCACGGCGCTCGCGAGGAGCGTGAGACCGGTCGCCGCGACCAGCGCCGCGCCGGTGGGCGAGAACACGATCTCCGGCAGCCCGCGGCCCGCGCCGACGGCCATGACGACCGCGTCGAGGGCGAGCAGCCCCGCGCACCTGCGTGCCCACGTCGGCGCGCGGGCGAGCAGCCGCGCGGCGGCGACGCGCGCCGTCACGGCTTTCTCCCCTTGCCGGCGCCCCGCGCGGCGGCGAGCAGATCCGCGACC
>DASWDS010000378.1:0-6192 GCA_036395165.1 Anaeromyxobacteraceae bacterium
TGCACCTCCTCGAGCGTCCGCACCGCCAGCGCCTTCACCTCGTCGAGGCGCGGCTGCGGCCCACCGCTCTTCAGCGCCGCCGACGCGGTCTCGAGGCCCATCGCGAGGACCGCGAGGCTCTGCGTCGTCTCGTCGTGCAGCTCGCGCGCGATGCGCCTGCGCTCGTCCTCCTGCGCGGTGATCACCATGCGGAGGAGGCGCTGGCGCTGCGCGTCGCGATCGCGGAGCTGCTCGTTCGCGCAGGCGAGCTCCCGCGTGCGCTCCTCGACCCGCCCCTCGAGCTCCTCGTTCGCGCGCGCGACGCGCCCGATGAGGTCGCGGAGCGAGGCGCGCATCCGCTCCACGGACCGCCCGAGCCGCCCCAGCTCGTCGCGGCCGAGCTCGGGGATGTGCTCGTCCATGCCGCCCGAGGCGATGCGCTCCGCGGCGTCCGTGAGCACGGCGATGGGGCGCGTCACGCTGCGCGCCGCGCCCCAGGCGAAGAGGGCCGCGAGCCCGAGCAGGCCCGCCGCGAGGACCGAGAAGCTCGCCGGGAGCCCGCCGGAGGTGGCGAGCACCGCGTCCTCCGGCATGACGACGGTGACGGCCCAGGGGGCGGTCGCGAGCGGGGCGAAGGCCATCACCGAGGGAGGGCCCGTGGGGTGGCAGTCCTGGCAGCGCCCCGCGCGGCTCTGCTTCGACTCGATGAGCTGGGCGACGCGCCCGCGGCAGGTGGAGGGTCCGTGCAGCCGCTCGCGATCGGTGCTCGCCAGGACGAGCCCGGCCTGATCGACGAGGTCGGCGTGGCCAGGCCTGCCGCGGAGGAGGTGCCGGAGCACGCGCGCGCGCTGGGGCTGCCCCACGTCGAGGATGCCGCCCACGACGCCGGTCGGATGGCCGCGCCAGTCCATGACCGAGACGAGCGCGTAGGCGCGCGGCTCGTCGCCCGCGCCGAGGAGGTTCGTGACCCTCGGCTTGCCGTCCCTGAGCGTCGCGCGGACCTCGGCGAGGTCCGCGCGCGGCGCGATGGAGCGGCCGCTGCGCGGCTCCTCCGCGATGGGCTGTCCGTCCGCGTCGAGCAGGAACATGCCGGACACGAACTGCGAGTGGAGGTAGGCGCCGCGCAGGAGGGCGCGCGCGCCGTCCGCGCCGGCGTGGTCGAGCGCCAGCTGGGGCGCCGACGCGAGGCGCTGCAGGACCTCGAGATCGGACGTGATCTCCTCGTCCACGTGCTCGGCCACCGCGACCGCGCCGTTCCGGCGCATGCTCAGCATCTCGTCGTCGAGCTCGTGCAGGCGCGTCCAGCTGACCGCCGCCACGAGCGCCGCCGGCGCGAGGACGCCGATGGCGACGAGCACGTAGACCCGGAAGCGCAAGCCCTGCCGGCCCATGCGCAGCGTGGGCGACGGGCGGGTCCGTCCCGAGCCCGGGGTCGCCTTGCGCCACCAGCGTCTCATGGCGTCTCCCGGGCGCTGCGCGCCATTCGCAACAGCTCCTCGACGGTGCCGCGCGAGCGCAGGAGGAGACGGCGGCCATCCAGCTCCCAAGCGACCTGCCACACGGTGACGCCGTCCTCGACGACGCGCGAGAGCGTCCCGCGCGCGGCGCCCACCGCCACCGCCGACCTGTCGAGCACCTGCGCGTCCGGCACGAGGGCGGCCGGGATGTCGCCGGGCGCGACCGTCTCGGCGAGCAGCAGGCGCGGCGAGCCGTCGGGACCGTCCACCGAGAGCGCAGCCGCGCCGGGCGGCCCGACGGTGAAGCGGATCCGCCGGGGTGGCCAGGCGAGGGTGTCGGGGAAGTAGGCGGGCAGCACGAGCCGGGCGCGCAGGCGCCGCTCGGCGTCGTGCACCGTCTGCGCGCGCCGGACGTCGCGCGACTCGCCGGCGATCCAGGCGGGCGCGGCGTCGATCGCGACGAGCGCGGCGGCCGCGGCGGCGATCACGAACGCGAGCGCGACGACGGTGCGCACCGCCTCGACGGCGTGCGCGCGGATGCGCTCCTGGGAGAGGGCCGTCATGCGACGAGGAAGGAGAGTGCCGCGAGGGAGGCGGTGGCGAGCGCCACGCGCACGGGGCGGAAGGCGAGCCGGGGCGGCGCGGACGGCTCGAGGAGACGGCGACAGCGCGCCTCGACGTCGTGCGACCGCGCGCGGCGGAGCGGCTCCGCGAGTGCGGCCGCGAACGGCAGCGAGCGGCGGGCCGGCGCCGGGCGCGCGAGCCCGGCGCGGTGCAGCTTCACGAGGGCGCTCGCGAGGGCGAGGTGGTCACCGCCCGCGCGCTCGTCGGCGCGCCACTCCGCGTCGCGCGCGAGCGCGCGCGCCACCACCTGCGCGACGGGGTTGAAGAGGAGCACCGCCCGGATCGCCATGAGCGCCCAGGAGAGCGCGGGGTCGCGGCGATCCACGTGCCCGAGCTCGTGCGCGAGCGCCGCGCGCAGCTCGTTGTCATCGAGCATCTCGAGCGCGCCGCGCGACACGACAAGCACCGGCGAGCGCACGCCGGCGCAGAAGAGCGCGGGCGCTCGCGACGCGAGGAAGTGCAGCGCCGGCGCCCGGACGCGGTGTGCGGCGGCCGCCGCTGCCAGCGCGGCCGCCAGCGCGGCGGGGGCCGGCGCGCTCGCGGGGAGCGCGCGGCGGCGGCCCGGCAGGAGCGGGAGGAGGTCCATGAGGAAGAGCGCGAGGCCCATCGCCACGCCGACCGCCACGCCGGCCGTGAGGAGGCTCACGCCCGCCACGCGCACCTCCTCCCAGTGCCGGAGCGCGAGGAGCGCCCAGCGATCGTGGAACTCGTCGCCGGCCCGCTGCGGCGCGAGGAGGAGCAGGGCGGGGGTGACGAGGAGCGGCTGGCCGAGGCCGAGGAGCCTCAGGGCCAGCCGATCGTCGGGCGCGCGCGCGCGCCACAGCCGAAGGAGCGCCTCGATCGCCAGCGCGGCGACGAGCGCGTGGACCATCGACTGAGCGGCGTAATCAACCCACGTCCCGGACATGCGTGCCCACGGTCTCCCCCGCCTCGTCGGCCCTGCCCTCGATGCGCGCGAGCTCCAGCGGGTGCTCGTGGAGCATTCTCTCCCGGCTGATCTTTCCAGTGAAGATCCCGGTGTCGAATGGGAACACGTCGGGGTTGAGGTGCGCGTTGTAGACGTGCCAGATGGTGATGACGAGGAAGGCCATCAGGCCCTCGTTCGAGTGGGCCACCTTGGCCGCCGGCACGAGCTGGCCCGGCAGGAAGCGCGCCACCGCCGTCGGGTAGATCAGGATCAAGCCGGTGAGCACCATCACGATGTTGCCCACCACGAGCCCCCAGTACTCGAACTTCTGCTTGTAGTCGTACCGGTCGTACTTCGGGCCGTGGTCGCGCAGCCCGAGGTAGTAGCGCAGCGTGGCGACCGCGTCCTCGAAGTCCTTGCGCGTCGGGATCATGCTGAGGCGCGTCTTCTTCTGCGCGATGGTGAAGATGGCGCTGTAGAAGTGGAACAGGGTCGAGATCAGGAGCGCCCAGCCGCAGAAGCGGTGGATCCATCGCGCGGAGTCGATGCCGCCGAACAGGTCGACGAGCCGCTGCGCCCAGCCCGAGCCGTAGAATTTCTGGGGCAGGCCCGTCAAGCAGAGCAGCGTGAAGACGACCATCGTGAGGACGTGCTCGATGCGCTGCTTGAGCGTGAAGCGGACGATGTAGGTGCTCATCGGTTCACCACGACGCGCCAGAGGTGCAGCGCGATCTGGAGGACGAGGCCGCCCACCATGAAGGGGATGAGGATCTTGTAGAAGACCTGGATCATCCACACCAGGCTCGCCTTCTGCGGTGTCGGCTCGTAGTGCGAGAGCCAGGCCTGGGGGAAGTTCTTCGTCGCGTCCGGGTGGCACTTGCGGCAGGTCTGGACCAGGTTCGCCTGGATCGTGTGCGACGTCGGGTCGGACGACTTCTGTATGTCGTGCACGCCGTGGCAGTCGGTGCACACCGCCGCGAACGACCTCCGGACCTTCGTCGTGCCGCGCTGGAGCGTGGCCGACATGCCGTGGAAGTCCTTGAGGTACGTGTCCACCACCTTGGTGGAGAGCCCGTACCGCTTCATCATCTTCTCGTTCGTGTGGCAGCGCCCGCAGATCTCCGGCGTCCTCATCGAGAGCGCGCCGTTGGCCGGGTCGATGATGTCGTGCGCGCGGTGGCAGTCGGTGCACACCGGGACGTCGGGGTTGCCGGCGTCGGCCTCGCGCCCGTGCACGCTCGCCGAGTAGACCTGGTACACGGGCCCGTGGCAGCCCGCGCAGGTCTTCGAGATGCGCGTGCGCGGCTCGCTCGCGCGCTGGATGTCGTGCGCGCCGTGGCAGTCGACGCAGAGGGCCGCCTTGCGGTTGCCCTTCGCCATGACCGCGTAGTGCACGCCGTCGAGCGTCTTCGTGTAGTTCGAGAAGTGGCAGCTCTTGCACTGCTCGTAGTACGCGACCTGCACGTCCCGCTTCGACGCGAACGGCTTCGAGTCGTGCGGGTAGGCGGTCTTCTCGGTGTGACAATCCGTGCAGCGCAGGATCTCGCCATGCACCGACTTGCCGAAGACGGCCTGGTCCACGAACACGGCGAGCTTCTCGCCGCTCGGCAGATCCATGCTCATGGCCGGGTCGCTGCCGTGGCATCCGAGGCAGTCATCCTGCTCCGCCGGGAGCCCCGCCCATGCCGGCGCAGCCCACAGCGCCCCCAAGGTCACCAGAAGTAGAGCTCGTCTCATCTCCTGACTCGCCTTTCCCGCCCGTGCGAATCGAAGCTCGGACGCTTCTGAAGAGATTAATTACGCCCCTCATTTGGCGTTGTCCATTGCGTCGAGATTGGGACAAGTCCAGATTGCAACAGCCGAATTGATCGGCGTCGCCCAAGGGCCGGCTCACTTGGCGTCAATTCGCCGCAGTTGGGGGAATCGCCCCCTGCCGCTGAGCCTCCCCCGGCGCGCCGCCGCAACCGTTGCGCGCACAGGGACTGCACGGAGGAGGATCCGTTCCGGTGCCGCAGCGATCGGGATGGCAAGAGACCGCGCGGGTCCGGCCGAACCCGGTGCGGCGTTGTGCTCCGCTTTCAACGACTCTGGGTCGCGCGGGGTCCGCCTCCAAGCCGTGGCGAGCCCCTCGCGCATGTCGGCTCCGCGGAGAGCGACGCCCGAGAACGACTCCGGGTCGCGCGGGGACAACGACTCTGGGTGAGGCGCCCAGGGTGAGGCGCCCAGGGTCAGGCGCCCACCGCCGCCAACGACCGCGGGTCACGCGCCGAGCGCCGCCCAATGACTCTGGGTGGGGCGGCGCTCGATGCCGTGGGGTGGCGCCGCGCTCCGGCCAGTCCGCGTCAGGCGGCGCTCATGCGTGCAGGAATGCCTGCGTCAGGTCGCACCAGTCGCCCCCGACGAGCACCTGGGGAGCCGGACCGGCGCGAGACGCCAGCCCCGCGTATCCGAGCCGCGCCTCGAGGAACCGGTCGAGGCGATCGGACTCGCCCTCGAGCCACACGCGTGCCACCTCCCCGGCGGGCAGCGTCGCCCAGCGCGCGTCTTGCGGCTCCACCGCGAAGAGCCAGCCTCGCCCGTACCCGTCCTCCTTCACGAGCGACGGATCGCGCTCCACCTCCGAGTTGACCGCCACCACCCTCCCCGCCAGCGGAGCCGTGATGCGGGCCTCCACGCCGCCGCAGGAGATGACCGCCGCGACCTCGCCCTCCACGAGCTCCGCGCCGCGCCGAGGGAGCTCGACGGCGAGCGCCCAGGGCAGGATCTCCTGCGCCACGCCGTCGATCCCGATCTTCACGCGCGACCCCTCGCGCTCGAGCCAGGTGTGGCCGGCCGCGTAGCGCGCGCCGGGCTTGTAGAGCACGTGGCCGGCGCGGCGCAGCCCGCGCACGGTGGGGCGAAGCACGCGGTAGAGCCGAATCGCGCCGAGGGCGAGCGCCACCGGCGCGAGGAGCGCCGCCACGATGAGGACGACCACCCCGAGGCGAAGGAGGAGGCCGCCGAGGAACGCTGCCAGCGTCTGCAGGATGCCCAGGATCGCGGTCATGTCGTCCTTCCTTCTCGCTTCACTTGTGGCAATTGTCGCAGGTCTCGAACCCGAAGGCGGCCTTGCCGTGGCAGGCGCCGCAGGCCGAGCCCGCCTCCATCCGCTCGTGCCGGATGGAGTCGCGCGAGCCGGTCCGGCCGGCCTCGAGGATGCGGAAGGTCTTCGGGTGGCACCCGAGG
>DASWDS010000379.1:0-10749 GCA_036395165.1 Anaeromyxobacteraceae bacterium
CGGGCTCCCCAGCACGGTCGTCGCGCTCGAGCGCGGAGGCGTCCGGCTCGTGCGCGCGGGCGCCGTCCCGTGGCACGAGGTCGAGGCATGCGCGCGCGCCCCCTGAAGGCTCCGCGGGTGCTTGCGGCCCCCAGGTGAGTGCAGTACGGTTCGCGCGCACATGCCCGAGGTGCTCCCGTTCCGCGGCGTTCGTTACGCCGCCTCCCGGGCGACGGCGCTGTCGCGGCTCATCTCGCCGCCCTACGACGTCGTCTCCCCCGCGTACCGCGACGAGCTCGCGGCGCGGAGCCCGCACAACGTCATCCACGTCATCCTCGACAAGGATCGCCCGGGCGACGGGCCCGAGGAGAACAAGTACGTGCGGGCCGCGCGGTCGTTCTCCGGCTGGCTCGAGGACGGCACGCTCCGGCAGGACCCGACCCCGTCGCTCTATCTGCTCGAGCAGAGCTTCACCGGGCCCGACGGCCGCCCGCGCGTCCGGCGCGGGGTCGTGGGCGCGGTCCGCCTGCAACGCTACGGGGAGGGCCTCGTCCTTCCGCACGAGAAGACGCTCACGGCGCCCAAGGCCGATCGCCTCGAGGTCCTGAAGCGCGTCCAGGCGAACCTCTCGCCCATCTTCGGCCTCTACGAGGACGATCGAGGCGAGTGCCAGCGCGCGCTCGAGGCGGTGATCGCCGGCGCCGGCGATCCCGTCGCCGAGGCGGACTCCGACGACGGAGTGCACCACCAGATCTGGCGCACCGACGACCCCGCCTTGCTGGCGCCGCTCCGGCGCCTGCTGTCCGAGCGGAAGGTCCTCATCGCCGACGGGCACCACCGCTACGAGTCGGCGCTCGCCTACCGCGACCTCGTCGATCGCGAGCGGCCGGGGCTGCCTCCCGCCGCCGGCCACCGCTTCATCCTGATGACGCTCTGCTCCATGTCGGACCCGGGGCTCGTCATCTACCCGACGCACCGGCTGCTCCTGGGCCTCCGCGACCTTCGTCCCGGCCGCTTCCTCGACGAGCTCGGCAAGTACTTCACCGTGGACACGCTCATGGAGGACCTGCGCCGGCCCGCCGGGCGCGCGTGGGCGGTCTCGAAGCTCGCCGAGCACTCCGGCAAGGCGACCACCTTCCTCATGGTCTCCGCCTCGGACGGGAAGGGGCGCATCCTCACGCTGCGGGACGACGCCGACCTGTCGGGCGTGCCGTTGCCGTCGAACGTGACGGTGCGCGACCTCGACGTGACAGCGCTCCACACCATCGTCTTCCAGCACTTGCTCGGCCTCTCGCCGCGGTCGCAGGAGATGGGCGAGAACGTCCGCTACGAGATGGACGCGGGTGAGGTCGTGACGCGCACCCTCTCGGGCGAGTACCAGCTCGGGTTCCTCGTGAACCCGACGCCGATGTGGCAGGTGCAGGCGGTGGCGGAGTCGGGCGAGACGATGCCGCAGAAGAGCACCTTCTTCTACCCGAAGCTCGCGAGCGGCCTCGTCATGCGGAAGATCCACGAGGAGATGACCGGACCCTGAGTCGCAGCTGGCGCTCGCCCGCCCGAGGGGCAGGTAGGGCACCTTGCCGTCTTCACCGCGCCTCTCGATTGCGCTACACCTTCGCCATGCCTTTTCCCCAGGAACGCCCCCGCCGGATGCGCCGAACCGAGGCGCTGCGCAGCCTCGTCCGCGAGACCGAGCTCTCGCCGGGAGACCTCGTGTGGCCGCTCTTCGCCGTGCCCGGCGAGCGCGTCCGCAACGCCGTGAAGAGCATGCCGGGGGTCTTCCAGCTCTCGGTGGACGAGCTCGTGGCCGAGGCGCAGGCCGGCTTCGAGGCCGGCGTCCGCAGCGTCATCCTGTTCGGTGTCCCGGAGAAGAAGGACGCGGTCGGCTCCGGCGCGTACGACGAGGATGGCATCATCCCGCGCGCGATCCGCGCGCTGAAGAAGGGCGTGCCCGGCCTCGTCGTGATGACCGACGTGTGCATGTGCGAGTACACGGACCACGGCCACTGCGGGATCTTGAGGACGCCCAAGGCCGGAATCCCGGAAGGTGTGTGGCGGCGAGCGCAGGGGCAGCCGGATGAGGCTGCCCTGGAGCGAGCGGGGAGCACGAGGGGGCGCAGCCTGATCGCGCCCCCTCGTTCAGAACACCCGCAGGGGCAGCCGGATGAGGCTGCCCCGGAGCGAGCGGGGGGTCTGGGGGGGCAGTATCCCCCCAGCATGATGTCCGTCGAAAATGACGCCACCCTGCCGTTGCTCGCGAAAGAGGCGATCGCGCACGCGAAGGCGGGCGCGGACATCGTGGCGCCGTCCGACATGATGGACGGTCGCGTCGCGGCCATCCGCAAGGGGCTCGACGAGACCGGCTACGGCGACGTGCCGATCCTCTCCTACGCCGCGAAGTTCGCGGGCGCCTTCTACGGACCGTTCCGCGACGCCGCCGAGAGCGCGCCGCGCGAGGGCGCCGGCATCCCCAAGGATCGCAAGGGGTACCAGATGGACCCGGGCAACGTCCGGGAGGCGCTGCGCGAGGTGGCGCTCGACGTCGCCGAGGGCGCCGACATGGTCATGGTGAAGCCGGCGGTGCCGTACCTCGACATCGTCCGCCTCGTGAAGGACCGGTTCGAGCTGCCGGTCGCGGCGTACCACGTGTCGGGCGAGTACGCGATGATCAAGGCCGCCGCCGAGCGCGGCTGGATCGACGAGGACCGCGTCGCGCTCGAGACCATGCTCTGCTGCCGCCGCGCCGGCGCCGACCTCGTGCTCACCTACTACGCGAAGCACGTGGCGGGACTCCTCACGGGGAATGGCCGTTGAGCGACGGCTCACAGATCCGCTACAAGGTCGTCGAGGTGTCGCCCGTCGCGGAGGAGACGCTCGAGAAGACGCTCAACGAGCGCGCCGCGGAGGGCTGGGGGATCGAGTCGGTGCACTTCGTCATGCGCGAGGGTTCCCACAGGCCGACGATGGCGTATCTCTTCTTCACGCGCGTGCGAGAGCGCGGGGGGCCGGGGCCGTCCGCCGGGTGACCGCACGCATGCGTGACGCCCGCCGCGAGGGCTCGCCCTATCCGAAGGCCGACCTGACCTTGCGGGCGCTCGCGCGCCTGGTCGACTTCTCGCTCGCCTTCGCCGTCGCGAACGTCGCCCGCGAAGCCGGTCCACCCCTCGCCGCGCTGTACCTGCTCGTCGCGGACGGGCTCATGCACGGGCAGTCGGTGGGGAAGCGCATCTTCGGGATCCGCACCATGGTGATCCCGCCCAAGGGCCAGACCCGCGGCGTCCCCGCCGGCTACCGCGAGTCCGTGCTGCGCAATGCGCCCTTCGCGCTGGTGGGCCTCTTCTACGGGCTCACGCTCGTCGGCTGGCTGCTGCTCTTCGTCGTGGGGCTCCCCATCGTTGCTTTCGAGGCGTACATGGTCTGGAGCGACCGGCTCGGCATCCGCATCGGCGACATCTTCGCGGACACGCAGGTGGTGGACGGGAAGGTGGTCTCGCGCAGCGAGGTGGTCGCGGCCGCCGCCGACCTCCGAGCCGCCGACCTCCGCGCCGTCGCCCCGACGCCGCCGGGCCCCGCCGCGGGGGCCGTTCCGCGGGTCCGCCCCGCCGCATGAAGCCTCCACCACGCCGTCCCGTTCGCACCTCGAGGCCGGGCTCGTCCCGGGCGCTCGAGGTGCGCGTGCCGGGCCCCACGCTCAGGACGAACGGCTCCCCTCCACGGCCCCGGGCTGCCCCCCCATGCGCATCGCGCTGACGCACAACCTCCGGCTCTCCGACTCGGAGGAGGAGGCGGAGTTCGACACCCGCGAGACGGTGGACGCGCTCGCGTCGGCGATCGAGCGCCTCGGGCACCGCGTCGAGCGCATCGAGGTCTCCGGCCCCGCCTCCCGCACCGTGGCGCGCCTCGAGGCCTTCAGCCCCGACCTCATCTTCAACACCGCCGAGGGGCGCCGCGGCCGCTTCCGCGAGGCCTTCTTCCCGGCGCTCTTCGACGAGCTGGGGATGCCGTACACGGGCTCGGACGCCTACGCGCTGGCGGTGACGCTCGACAAGCAGCTCACGAAGCTCGTCCTCGCCCAGCACGGCGTCACGACCCCGCGCTGGCAGTACGTCGAGGACGCGCGGCAGCTCCAGGCGAATGCGCTCGCCTACCCGGTCATGGTGAAGCCCAACTTCGAGGGCAGCTCGAAGGGCATCACCCAGGACTCGGTCGTGGGGGACCCCGTCCGCCTGCACGAGGTGGTGGCGGCGGCGCTGCAGAGGTACCCGGCGGGCCTCCTCGTCGAGGAGTACATCGAGGGGCGCGACATCACGGTGCCGTTCCTCGAGAAGGCGGCGCCCGATCGCGGCGGCGTCCTGCAGCCCGTCGAGTACGTCATCGACGCCGCCCTCGCCGGGGAGCGCCGCCACGCCATCTACGACTTCGAGCTCAAGACGAAGCTCGACAAGGCGGTCTCGGTGCGCGCGCCCGCCAAGCTCGCGCGCGCGCAGAAGGAGCGCATCCAGGAGCAGGCGGCCACCGTCTTCCGCGTGCTCGGGATCCGCGATCTCGGCCGGATCGACTTCCGCGTGGGCGAGGACGGGAAGGTCTACTTCCTCGAGATCAACGCGCTGCCGTCCCTCGAGCCGGGCGCCGGCATCTACGTCGCCGCGGCCCTCGAGGGCCTGCACGCGGACGCGGTGCTCGGGGCGGTCATCCAGAGCGCGGTCGAGCGCTGCAACATCGCCGAGCCGAGGTCCCGCCGCGGCAAGCCGCGCCGCGCCGAGCGGCTCAAGGTGGGGTTCGCCTTCAACGTGAAGCGGGTCACGCCTGACCTCGCGGGCGAGCAGGACGACGAGGCAGAGTACGACTCCCCGAAGACGCTGCAGGCCATCCGCGAGGCGATCGCGAGCTACGGGCACGAGGTCATCGACCTCGAGGCGACGAGCGATCTCCCCATCCAGCTCGCCTCCACGCCCATCGACGTCGTCTTCAACATCGCGGAGGGCTTCAAGGGCAGGAACCGCGAGTCGCAGGTCCCGGCGCTGCTCGAGCTGCTCGACATCCCGTACACCGGCTCCGATCCGGCCGCGCTCTCGGTGTCGCTCGACAAGGCGCTCGCGAAGCGCATGGTGCGCACCCACGGCATCCTCACGCCCGACTACCTCGTCATGCACACGGGGAAGGAGCGGCTCCCCAAGGAGCTCGGGTTCCCGCTCCTCGTGAAGCCGGTCGCGGAGGGCACGTCGAAGGGCGTGACCAAGAAGTCGGTGGTGCGCGACGAGGTCGAGCTGCGCGAGGTGGCGCGCGAGATGATCGCGAAGTACCGCCAGCCGGCGCTGGCCGAGGAGTACATCAGCGGCCGCGAGTTCACGGTGGGGCTGCTCGGTGAGCGGCGCCCGCGCGTGCTGCCGCCGATGGAGATCGTCTTCCTCGACGAGGCGAACCCGACGCCGATCTACTCGTTCGAGATGAAGCAGGACTGGAACGACCAGATCCGGTACGAGGTCCCGGCCAAGCTCTCGGAGCGCGAGCTCGACCGCCTCGAGAAGGCGGCGCGCGAGTGCTTCGTCGCCCTCGGCTGCCGCGACGTCGCCCGGATCGACTTCCGGATCGACGCCGAGGGGCGCATCTACTTCATCGAGACGAACCCGCTTCCCGGGCTCTCCCCCGGGTGGTCCGACCTCGTCCTCATCGCCCAGGCCGCGGGCATCGACTACCGCGCCCTCATCGGAGAGATCCTCTCCTTCGCCATCCGGCGCTACCAGGAGCGGGAGCGCGAGCGGGAGCGGGCGCGGCGCGCCCAGACCGCCGCCGCCCGGGAGGGCGGGCCGACTGGCAATGGCGCCGGGAACGGCGGGGCGGGCCCGGGCGGGCCCGAGAAGCGCGAGGACGGCGGCTCTCGCGGCGAGAGCGGCGCCGCGTAGCAAGGCGTGCTAAGCCTCTCGGCATGAGCGACGCCGTGCCGACGCCGGAGCCGCGCTGCCGCGCGCGAGACCTGGGCATCCCGCTCGGCCGGTTCAAGACCGGGCGCTGGAACGCCATCACCGACGTCGCCGGCGTGAAGGTCGGGCACTCGACCATCATCCGCGGAGCGGGTCCGCTCAAGGTGGGACGGGGCCCGGTGCGCACCGGCGTCACCGCTGTCCTTCCCAACCCGAGCAACGTCTTCGAGCAGCGCGTCGTCGGGGGCGGCTTCATCCTGAACGGGGCGGGCGAGGTCTCGGGGATGACCCAGCTCATGGAGTGGGGGCTCATCGAGACGCCCATCTTCCTCACCAACACGCTCAGCGTCGGCGCGGTCTCCGATGCGGCCGTGAAGTGGATGGTGGAGAAGTTCCCGGGGATCGGCGGCGAGCACGACGTCATCATCCCGCTCGTCGGCGAGTGCGACGACTCGTGGCTCAACGACATCGCCGGCCGGCACGTGAAGGAGCAGCACGTGTACGAGGCGATCTCGACGGCCAGCGACGGCCCGGTCGCGGAGGGCAACGTCGGCGGCGGCACCGGGATGATCACCTGCGACTTCAAGGCGGGGATCGGCACCTCCAGCCGGCGCCTGCAGGAGAGCCTGGGCGGCTACACCGTGGGCGTGCTCGTCATGTCGAACTTCGGCGTGATGCGGCAGCTCCGCGTGGGCGGCCTGCCGGTGGGCGAGATGCTGGAGGAGCGTTACGGGGGTATGCCGCGGCGGGAGCGGACGTACGGCTCCATCATCGCGGTCATCGCGACCGACGCGCCGCTCACCTCGCACCAGCTCTCGCGGCTCGCGAAGCGCGCCGCGCTCGGCATCGGGCGCGTGGGCTCGTCGGCGATGCACGGGTCGGGTGAGATCGTCCTCGCCTTCTCGACGGCGAACATGGTGCCGCGCGAGACCCGCAAGATGGTCTACCGCCTCAAGATCCTCCTCGACGAGCGGCTCGACCCGCTCTACGAGGCCGTCATCGAGGCGACCGAGGAGGCCATCCTGAACGCGCTCTGCCAGGCGCGCGACCTCGACGGCGTGAACGGAACCGTGGCGCGCGCGTTGCCCATCTCCGAGGTGAAGGAGGTCGTGGGCGCCTGGCAGCGCCTGGTCGAGGGCGGCCGGCGCGCCGCGGGACAGAGGAAGCCGGCGCCCCAGCCCGCGCCGCCCGCCGCGGCGGGACCCGAGCGCCGCGATGGCGGGGCGGTCGTGACGCCGGCGGTGGCGCGGCCGTCCTCGGTCCGCGGGGCGGAGGGGATGGCCTCGCCCGCCCGCCCGGCGCCGGCGAAGGCGGAGGAGCGCGCGGAACCTGCCCGGGACGCCGCCGGCAAGCCCGATCCGACGTGAGGCGCGCACAGGACTTCTGCCGCAGGGCGGCATGGAGTAGAGTGCCGCGGCTTTCCGTACACACCGTGGTGGAGGGTTTCGATGGCTCGCACGAAGAGCAAGCACAACCGCATGATCATGAAGCGCCGGCAGCGCTGGAAGCGCCGTCTCAAGACGAAGAAGGCGGCGAAGAAGGCCGGCCCAGGCAAGAAGTAGGTCGTTCTCTTCCGCCGGCCCCGAGCGCCGCTCGCTCGCGGGCGGCGCGGAGGCCGCGTGGCGACCGCGGAGGCGAAGGGCGGCGGCGCGAGCCGCGAGCGCCGCTCCCGCAAGGCGATCGCGGCCGCGCTGGACGCGATCGCGGCGATGGCCGAGGGCCGTCCCCTCCGGCTCGCGCTATCGGAGGCGCTCGGCCGGGCCGGCACCCTCGGCCCGAAGGAGCGGCGGTCGGTGGCGGTGGCCGCCCGCGGCGTCGTGCGCTGGCAGCGCACGTGCGACGCCGCGCTGTCGCTCGCGCGCGCTCCGCGCACGATCCCGGCTGATCGGGCGCTGCTGCGCTACCTCGCGTGGCGGGTGGCGATCCTGGGCGAGCCGCACGAGCCCGCGCTGCGCGAGCTCGCGCTGCCGGGACCCCGGCGGCCGCGCGCGCTCTCCGACGACGCGCTCCGCGCCGTGGCGGTGGCGCTGCCGCGGCCCGGCGAGCGCGGCCCCGCGAGCGTGCTCCCCTCGGGCGCGCCGGTGACGCCGCCGCGCGATCCCGCCGTGGCGCTCGCGCTCAGGTACAGCGTGCCCGACCTGCTCGCCGCGAAGCTCCTGGCGCAGGTCGGTCCCGCCGAGGCGGCGGCCTGCCTCGCCGCGCTCGCGGAGGAGCCCCGGCTCGCGCTGCGCGTCAACGCGGCGCGCGCGACGCGCGAGGAGGTGCTGTCGCGCCTGCGCGCCGCGGGGGTGAGCGCCGAGCCCGGCGACGACCCGCTCGCCATCCGCGTCGCCGATCGCGCCGGCCTCTTCGACGCTGGACCGTTCCGGGAGGGCGTCGTCGAGGTCCAGGACGAGGGGAGCCAGTCGATCGTCGCGGCCTGCCGCGCGGCGCCCGGGGAGCGCTGGCTCGACCTGTGCGCGGGGACTGGCGGGAAGGCGCTCGCGCTGGCGGCCCTGGGCGCGCGGGTCACGGCGTGGGACGCGAGCGCGCGCCGCCTCGCCGAGCTGCCGCGGCGCGCGCGGCGCGCGAGGCTCGAGGTCGAGGTCGCGCCGGGACCGCCCTCGGGGAGCTTCGAGGGCGTGCTCGTGGACGCGCCCTGCAGCGGCTCGGGCGCGCTCCAGCGCGAGCCCGACGCGCGCTGGCGCATCGACGAGGCGGCGCTCTCCAGGCTCATGGCCGCCCAGGACGAGGTGCTGGCGCGCGCCGCCCGGCTGGTGCGACCGGGCGGCACGCTCGTCTACGCCACCTGCTCGGTCCTGCGCGACGAGGGCGAGGAGCGCGTCGCGAGGCTGCTCGCGGCGGGCGGCTTCGCGCTCGACGAGGAGCGCCGCCGGTGGCCGCACCGCGATCCGGGCGGCGGCTTCTACGTGGCGCGGCTGGTGCGGTGGGGGGATTGGGGGGAGCGGCCGCCGCTCCCCCCAAATTGAGGGCTTGCTGCGCGAAGGGCAGCGAGCCCGGAAATCACTCTGATGGGCCGTGCTCGGTTGCGCTGGTCCCGTGAACGAGCCCGCGCCCGTGCCCGCGCCCGGCTTCTTTCGGGCTCGGACTCGGGCTCGGGGCTCACTCCAACTGGGCAGCGCCATGACTCGCCTCTGAAGCGGTGGGGAGCAGGACAAACGGCGAAAGGCGAGTCAGAACTGGAATCCCAGCCCTGCCTGCGGGCCGCTGAAGTCGAAGCGCGAGCGGTTCGTGCTCGACGAGCCCTTGTACACCGAGAGCTCGCGCCAGCCGGCGGTGAGCGCCGCGGGCCCGAACCGGAACGCCAGCGCCGCCTGCCAGTCGAAGATCGGCGTGGGGATGGGGGTCAGGCGCGCGTAGCCCTCGACGCCGACCGGGCCGAGGAGCCCGAGCTGACCGGAGACGCCGACGTCGGGCCCGAACGACGTGGCGCCGGCGTCGGGGCCGACGTCGGGCCACGAAAGCATCGATCCGCCGAGCTCGACGCGCAGGCGGGCGACGTCCGTCGAGAGGAGGCTCGCGGTGAGGTGCGCCGTCGCGTAGCCGTAGATCGTGGAGGAGTCGAAGGCGGACCTGGCGCCGGGCGGCGAGAAGCCGTCGAGTCCGACGTGGAAGCCGAGCCGCTCGCCCTCGATCCCGAGCGCGAGGCCGGCGGCGCCGCCGCCGCGGCGGAGCGTGCCCCCGCCCTCCACCATGAGCCGGGTCGTGATCCTGCTCACCTGCTCGGGCGCGTAGCCGTAGCGCGGGCGCGGGTAGAGCGGGTAGTACCCGAACCCCCAGCCCCAGCCCCACCACGGCGGCGCGAACGCGTAGTAGAAGGGGTCGAAGTAGTAGCGCGGGTAGCCGTAGGGATACGGATAGGCGTACGGCGCGTATCTCGGCCGGTACTGCGGCGCGGGCACGGCGGTGTGGGCGCCCGGCGCGGTGGCGCGGGGCCGCGCCGCGACCGCCCGCCCACCCGAGCGCTTGGCCGATCCGCGCGAGGGTGCCGCTCTCGCGCCGTGGTGCTCGGCGGCCATGGCGGCCGGCGAGGCGAGGGCCAATGCGAGGGCGATGGAGACGAGCGCGCGCATCGGAGGAACCTCCTGTCCGAGACATAGCAATGGGAGTGCCACCGTGCGCCCGGGGACGAGCGCGCCGAGAGCGCCCGGGGACGAGCGCGTCGAGAGCGCCCGGGACCGCGGAGCGAACGCGAGTCCGGGGATGCGCTCCGGCCGGGTGACGCAAGGGATCGACAGGCGCGTGTGAATGCGAGGCGCGCTCCGCGCGTCGCGCCGAAGAGCCCTTGACG
Organism: Anaeromyxobacteraceae bacterium; assembly: GCA_036395165.1. GTDB lineage: Bacteria > Myxococcota > Myxococcia > Myxococcales > Anaeromyxobacteraceae > Anaeromyxobacter_A. Next base: position 10,192 of record DASWDS010000379.1, read on the forward strand.
AGAGCGGCGCCGGCGCGATAAGGACAGCCCTCCCGGCGGGCGAACTGCCTGGCGGGAGCGGACATTGAGCAACTGGCTGGAAGCGCTCAGGGACCGGGTCGTCGTCCGGTCGCAGGTCGGCAAGCGGAAGCTCGATGCCGCGTTCACGCGCCGGCAGCTGGACCGCAAGCTCGTCGTCCTGGGTGAGCGGTTCCTGAGGCTCGCCCGGCAGGGGCGGCTCAGCGTGCCGCAGGACGTGGCGGACCTCGTCAGCGAGGCCCGTGAGCTGGAGGAGACGCTCGAGCGGCAGCAGCAGGAGATCGCCGCGCTGGAGAGCGAGAAGGTCTAGAGCAGCACGACATCGTCGGGCCCGTGGCGCAGCTGGGAGCGCGCTTGAATGGCATTCAAGAGGTCACCGGTTCGATCCCGGTCGGGTCCACCACTAGATGAAACGGGCGGTTCGGCGAGAGTCGAGCCGCCTGTCGCATTTCCGGCGCTGGTCGTGTCGAGTCCGGGGCCGATCTCCGCCACGCTCGTGCCCGCCCGCAGCTCAGCGCTGCGCGGGATCGCCGGTGCCCG
>DASWDS010000380.1:0-13454 GCA_036395165.1 Anaeromyxobacteraceae bacterium
CCCACCTACGTCGCCCTCGGAGACTCGACCGGCGTCGGCGTGGGCGCGCGCCGAGGCGGCGGCTACCCCGCCAGGCTCACCGCGCGGCTGGCCCGCGCGGGGCAGCCGCTCCGGCTCGTGAACCTCTGCGTATCGGGGGCGCGCGCGGTGGACGTCGAGGTGGGACAGCTACGCCGGGCGCTCGCCGCCTCGCCCGCCCTCGTCACGCTCGGCGTCGGCATCAACGACGTGACGCGAGCGACCGACCCCGACGAGTTCGCGGGCGCCTTCGACCGCGTCGCCGAGGCGCTCGCCGGCACGGGCGCGCCGGTCGTCGTGGTGAACGTCCCGGACATCGCGCTCTCGCCGCTCGCGATCGGCGGCGAGGCGCGCGCGCTCATCCACGCCCGCGTGGTGGCGGTGAACGAGCGGATCGCGGCCACCGCGCGCCGCCATGGCTTCGCCCTCGTGGATCTCCACGCCGCCACGGAGGAGGAGCTCGCGCGCGGGAGCGGCCTCCTGTCGGAGGACCGCTTCCACCCCTCGGACCGCGGCTACGAGCGCTGGACCGACCTCATGCTGCCCGCCGTCGAGCGCGCGCTCGCCACGCGGACGGGTCGCGGGGCAGGGTTGTCGTCGGGCCGGGCGCTGCGCTAGCGTCGCGGCGCCATGACGACCGACGAGCGCCTCGCGCGGCACGCCCGCCTGCGGGAGTCCGACCAGAAGAGCCTGTGGCACCCGTTCACCCAGATGCAGGACTGGCTCTCCGCGGAGCCGCTCATCGTGGACGGGGCGGACGGCGTCTTCCTCGTCGACACGCTCGGCCGGCGGTACCTGGACGGCGTCTCCTCGCTCTGGTGCAACGTGCACGGCCACCGCGTGAAGGAGATCGACGACGCCGTGCGCGCCCAGCTCGAGCGCGTCGCGCACTCGACCCTGCTCGGGCTCGCGTCCACCGCGTCGATCGAGTGCGCCGAGGAGCTCCTGCGCTGGACGCCGAAGGGCCTCACGCGCGTGTTCTTCTCCGACGCCGGCGCGACGGCGGTCGAGATCGCGCTCAAGATGGCCTATCAGCACCACCAGCTGCGCGGCGACACCTCGCGGAGCGAGTTCGTCGCGCTCCACGGCGGGTACCACGGCGACACCATCGGCTCGGTGTCGGTGGGCGGCATCGACCTCTTCCACCGCATCTTCAAGCCGCTCCTCTTCGAGGTGAACCACGCCCCGCAGCCCTCTTGCTACCGGTGCCCGCTCGGGAAGGAGCCCTGGAGCTGCCACATGGAGTGCGCGGACGCGGTGGAGGAGGTCTTCGCCCGCAAGCAGGGAAAGATCGCGGCGCTCGTGGTGGAGCCGCTGGTGCAGGGCGCGGACGGCATGATCACGCAGCCCAAGGGGTACCTGGCGCGGCTCCGGGCGCTGTGCGATCGCGAAGGCGCGCTCCTCGTGTGCGACGAGGTCGCGACCGGGTTCGGCCGCACCGGGACCATGTTCGCGGTCGAGCAGGAGAGGGTCGTCCCGGACATCATGACGGTCGCGAAGGGGATCACGGGCGGCTACCTGCCGCTCGCCGCGACGCTCACCACCGAGCGCGTCTTCGAGTCGTTCCTCGGCTCGCACGGCGAGAAGAAGACCTTCTTCCACGGGCACACCTACTGCGGGAACCCGCTCGCGTGCGCCGCCGCCATCGCCAGCATGCGCCTCTTCCGCGAGCGGAACGTGCTCGCGTCGCTGCCGGCGAGGATCGGCGCGCTCGCCCGGGCGCTCCTGCCCGTCCGCGAGCACCCGCGCGTCGGCGACGTTCGCCAGCGCGGGCTCATGGTCGGGATCGAGCTCGTGCGCGATCGCGCGACGAAGGAGGAATACCCTTACGAGGCGCGCGCCGGTCACCGGGCCTGCATGATCGCGCGCGAGCTGGGCGCGGTCCTGCGGCCACTCGGGAACGTGGTCGTGCTCATGCCGCCGCTCGCCATGACCGAGGCCCAGCTCACGGAGCTCGCCGGCATCGCGCTCGCGTCGATCGACCGCGCAACGTCGGAGCTCGACGGTGAGCTCGCGGCGTGACGGGCGTGCGAGGGCTCTTCGTCACCGCGACCGACACCGGCGTCGGAAAGACGGAGGTCGCCTGCGCGATCGTGCGCGGCCACCGCGCGCGCGGGCTCGACGTCGCGGCCATGAAGCCGGCGCAGTCGGGCCACGCGCCCGGCGAGCCCTCCGACGCGGACCGGCTGCGCGCCGCCGCCGGCGCCGACGATCCGGCCGAGCTCGTCTGCCCCTACTCCTTCGGCCCGCCGCTCGCGCCGGCGGTGGCGGCGCGGGTCGAGGGGCGCACCGTCTCGCTCGCGCGCATCCTCGACGCGGCGCGCGCGCTCGCGTCGCGGCACGCGGCGCTCGTCGTCGAGGGGGCGGGCGGTCTCCTGACGCCGCTCACGGACAGCGAGACCTACGCCGACCTCGCCGTGGCGCTCCGGCTGCCGGTGCTGGTGGTGGCGCGGGCCGGCCTCGGCACGGTGAACCACACCGCGCTCACCTGCGAGGCGCTCCGCGCGCGGGGCCTCGCCGTGCACGGGATCGTGCTGAACCGCGCCTCGGCGGGCGCCGATCCTTCCGAGCCGCACAACGCGGGCGAGATCGAGCGGCTCACCGGCGCCCGCGTCCTCGCGGCGCTGCCGCACGAGGCCGATATCGCGGCGCGCGAGCGCCTCTTTGCGGAAGTGCTTTCGCGCAAAGTCCAGTTCTAGGCCGCAGGGTGAAAAAATGGATCGAGCAGCCGATCGATCCTAGAGATCGCCGCCGTGCCCAACGTCGTCGATCTCTCGCTCTGCGCGGAGGCGCGCCGCGCGCTCCACCGCGTCCTCTCCGAGCGCGGTCTCGGCTTCTTCGTGAAGACCGGCCGCGGCCGCGCCCCCCACCTCGACAGCCGCCGCATCGCCTGGGTGGTGGAGGCGGCGCGGCGCCAGAGCCGCGGCCGCCACCGGGATCCCGACGCGCTCTCGCGCACCCGCCGCGTCGTACGGCGCGAGCTCATCCGCAGGCTCGCGGAGACGATGGTGCAGGCCGGGTTGTAGGCGGCCTACTCGGACTTGCCGCTCGTCTTCGTCACGTAGCGGAGCCTGAGGTCGAGGAGCAGGTGGTCGAGGAACTTCGCCTCCTCCTCGGTGAGGTTGCCCTTCGTCTTCTCCTGCAGCATGCCGAGGATGTCGATGGTCTGCTGCGCGAGGACGAGGTTCACCTGCGCGTCGCCCGACTCCGGGTGCGGCGCGTCGCCGAGGTGGACGAAGGCGGAGGAGCCGAGGGAGAGGCAGAACGTGTAGAAGTCGATCGGCGGGGTGGTCTTCTGCTCGTCGCTCATACGTCCCTCCGATCAGTCGAGATCGAACGCGATGCGCTCCGCGGCGTAGCCGCGCTGGACCAGCAGCACGAGCTGCCCGGAGCGGCGCGCCTTCCCGGCGAGCCTCCGGAACTCGGCCACGCTCGAGACCTCGCGCGAGTTCACCTCGCGGATGAGATCGCCCGCGGCCATCCCCACGCGCGCCGCCGGGCTGTTCCGCCGGACCGCCTTCGCGACGACGTACCGCTCGCGGCCGACACGCGCCTCGCCCAACTGGATGCCGGTGCGACGCGCGACGAGGTCCTCGAGCTTGTCGGGCGAGAGGTCGACCGCGCGGAGCGACAGCGTGAGGCGTTCCTTGCCCCGGAGCACCTCGACCCGGGCGGTGCCGCCGATGGGGAGGTCGCGCACCCGGAAGCGGTATTCCTCCGCGCCCTCCACCGGCTGCCCGTCGAGGGCCTCGACGATGTCCCCGCGCCGGAACCCCGCGGCGGCCGCCGGCGAGCCCGGCTCGACGACCGCGACGACGGCGCCGCGCGGTCCGTTCTTCACGCCCTCGCGCTCCGGCGCGGCGAGGTCCTGCACCTCGAGGCCTGTGTAGCCCTCGCGCACCTCGCCGTGCTGGATGAGGTCCTCCGCGATGCGCTTCGCGCGGTCGATGGGGATGGCGAAGCCGATCCCGGCGCTGCGCTCGCCGAGGATGGCGGTGTTGACGCCGATGAGCTGCCCCTCGATGTTGAGGAGCGGGCCGCCGGAGTTGCCGGGGTTGATCGACGCGTCGGTCTGGATGAAGTCGAAGAGCGTGCGCTCGCCCGCCTTGAAGTTGCGGTGCACCGCCGAGACGACGCCGGTCGTGACGGTGTTCGCGAGTCCGAACGGGTTGCCGATGGCGATGACGGTCTCGCCGATGAGGAGGTCGTCGGAGCGGCCCGGCGCGACGAACGGCATCCGCTCCTGCGTGTCGAGCTTCAGCACGGCCAGGTCCGACGACGGGTCGGTCCCGACCGTCTTCGCGCCCAGCTCGCGCCCGTCCACGAGCTGCACGCGGAAGCGCGCGCCGCGCTCCACCACGTGATTGTTCGTGAGGACGTACCCCTCCGGAGAGACGATGACGCCCGAGCCGAGCGAGGTGACCTGGTAGCCGCGCCGGTAGCGCGGCCGCTCGAACAGATCGCCGAAGAGGAGCTCCGCCATGGTGTCGCCGCCGCGCGACGGCTCGCGGATGCGCACCAGCTCCTCCGCCGCGACGTTGACCACCGCCGCGCGCACGCGCTCCACCGCCGCCACCACCGGCGTGCGGCGATCGGCTGCGCGGGTGGCGGGGGTGGCAGGGAGGACGCCCGCGGCGGCGCGGGCGGAGACGGCGAGGGCGGCGGCGAGGGCGAGCGGACCGATGAGGTGGCTCGCGCGCACCGCTACGCCCCCTTCTCGTCCTCGTCCTCGGGCTCGTCGTCGAGATCGTCGAGGTCGTCGTCGTCGAGATCCGATTCGATCGGCACGGCCTGATCGGCGAGATCGGGCAGCGACTTGATGTGCTTCTCGTAGGCCTTCTCGTCGAGGACGCCCTTCTCGACGTAGCGTTGCGCGACGCGCTTGTCGAGGAGCTTGCGGTCGATGTCGTCCGGCATGGTCACCTGAGGATGATGCAAGGGAAAGGCCGGGAAAATATGCGCGTGCTTGCGGTCACGTCAAGCGCGTGTTACCGAACCGTCCGTGAGCAAGGATCCCCGGCAGGTCCGGGCGGACCGGCTCGCGCGGCTCGGCGGCCTCTACGCCATCGTGGGCGACGACGACCCGGTGGCCCGGGCCGAGGCAGTCATCGCCGGCGGCGCGCGGGTGGTCCAGCTCCGGATGAAGCGCTCGCCTGCTGGCGCGATCCTGGACGCCGCCCGCCGCATCGTCGCCCTCGCCGGACGCCGCGCCCTCGTCCTCGTGAACGACCGCCCCGACCTCGCGATCCTCGCGGGGGCGGACGGCGTCCACCTCGGCGACGAGGACCTGCCGGTGCGCGAGGCGCGCGCGATCCTCGGCGAGGCGCTCCTCGTCGGCCGGACCACCCGCACCGCGGACGACGCGATCGCGGCGCTGGCCGCGGGCGCCGACCACGTCGGCTACGGCCCGATCTTCCCGAGCGCGACGAAGCCGCTGGACGTCGCGCCGCGCGGCCTCGCCGCGCTCGCGGCGACCTGCGAGGCGGTCCCGGCACCCGTGGTGGCGATCAGCGGCATCACGCTCGAGAACGTCGGGCTCGTGGCGCGCGCAGGCGCGGCGGCGGCGGCCGTCATCGGCGACCTGTTCGAGCACGGCGACCCGCGGTCGCGGGCGGAGGCGCTGTCGGAGGCATTCGCCCGCGGCGCCGGAGGGCATCCATGAGACGACCCCGCATCGGCCTCACGCTCGACGTGGACCAGGCGCGCGGCGAGTACCAGCTCTCCTGCGCCTACGCCGACGCGGTCCTCGCGGCCGGGGGGCTCCCCATTCCCATCCCCTACGGCGACGACGCGGTGACGGGCGCTTACCTCGCGCTTTGCCAGGGGCTCGTCGTCACCGGTGGCGCGTTCGACATCCCGCCCGAGCGCTACGGCGAGTCGCGGCGCGCCTCCTGCGGGCCGGAGAAGGCCGGGCGCACCGCGTTCGAGTGGTCGCTCTGCGAGGCCGCGCTGGCCGGCCGCATCCCCCTCCTGGGCGTGTGCGGCGGGATGCAGCTCATGAACGTGGTGCGCGGCGGGACCCTCTACCAGGATCTGCGCGAGGACCTCGGCGCGAGCACGCACGAGCAGCCGCCGCCCAAGGACGTCCCCACCCACCCGGTGGACATCGTGCCGGGCTCGCTGCTCGCGCGCCTCGTCGGGCCGGATCCACTGCCGGTGAGCTCGACGCACCACCAGGCGGTGCGCGCGGCCGGGGCGGGCGTGCTCGTCTCGGCGCGGGCGCCCGACGGCGTCGTCGAGGCGGTCGAGCTGCCCGACCTCCCCTTCGCGCTCGGCGTGCAGTGGCACCCCGAGCGCCTGCTCGCGCAGGACGGGCGCCACCTCGGGGTCTGGCGCGGCCTCGTCGAGGCCGCCGAGGACCTCCGGCGGTGAGCGCGCCGCGGGTGCTCGTCGCGGCCGGGCTCGATCCCACCGGCGGCGCAGGACTCGCGGCCGACGTCGAGGCGCTGCTCGGCGTGGGGGCGCGGGCGCTCCCCGTCGCGACCGCGCTCACGGTCCAGGCGCCGGGTGGCGCCGTCGACTACGAGTCCGTTCCAGCCCGCTTCGTCGTCGCGCAGATCGAGGGCCTCTTCCGTGGGCGCGGCGCGCGGCCAGCGGCCGTGAAGACGGGCATGCTGGGGAGCGGCGCCAACGCGGCGGCGATCGCGAGGCTGTTTGCGGGCGGTCCGCTCGAGGGGCTGCCGCTCGTCGTCGATCCGGTGCTGGCCGCCTCCTCCGGGCTGCCGCTCCTCGCTGACGCGCGCGGCAGGCCGCCCGCGGACGTGCTCGCCCCGCTCCTCGCCTGCGCGACGGTGGCGACCCCGAACTGGCCCGAGCTCGCGGCGCTCGCAGCGGGGGAGGTCTCGACGGACGACGACGCCGTGGAGGCGGCGCGGACGCTCGGCTGCGCGGCGGTGCTGGTGAAGGGAGGCCACCGGCGGGGCGCACCGGTGGACTTCCTCGTGCGCGGGCACGAGGTCCGCCGCTTCGAGGGTCGCCGGCGAGCCGGAACGGCGCGCGGCACCGGCTGCCGGCTCGCGAGCGGGATCGCCGGGCTCCTGGCGCAGGGGGCCTCGCTCGAGGCCGCGGTGACCGGCGCGAAGCGGCTCGTGGAGCGGTACCTCGACGCGGAGAGCCGCGGCTGAGCGGCCCTCCGGGGCTTCAGCTTCCGCGCTGCTTCTCCGCGAAGAAGGTGTTCGTCTTGAAGAAGACGAGCTCCACGAGGCCGGTCGGGCCCTGGCGCTGCTTCGCGATGTGCAGCTCGATCTCCTGCACGTCCACCTTCTGGTGCGATCCGCCCTCGCCCTCCTTCTCGTCGCCCGGGCGGTGCAGGAACATGACGACGTCGGCGTCCTGCTCGATGGCGCCCGACTCGCGCAGGTCGGAGAGCATGGGCGGCTCGCCCTTGCGCTTCTCCACGCCGCGGTTGAGCTGCGAGAGCGCCAGGATCGGCACCTCGAGCTCCTTCGCGAGGCTCTTCAGCGAGCGGCTGATGATGGCGATCTCCTGCTCGCGCGACTGCGCGCCCGGCGCGTTCATGAGCTGGAGGTAGTCGACGATGACGAGGTCGAGCCCGCCCTCGCGCTTGATCTTGCGGCACTTCGCGCGCAGCTCGACCGGCGAGAGCACGAAGTTGTCGTCGAGCCAGATGCGCGAGGAGCCGATGCGGTCGCCGTGAGACATGATGCGGTCCCAGTCGCTCTGCTGCAGCAGCCCCTGCGTCATGCGCCAGAAGTCGAGCTTCGCCTCGGCCGCGAGGATGCGCATGGCGAGCTGCTCGGACGGCATCTCCAGCGAGAAGATGGCGACGCGCTTCTGCGCCTTCGTCGCGGCGTAGGTGCCGATGTTGAGCGCGAAGGCGGTCTTGCCCACGGACGGGCGCGCGGCGAGCACGACGAGCGTGCCCGGCTGCAGGCCGAGGAGCTTCTGGTCGAGGCCGTTGATCCCGGTCGGCACGCCGGTGATGGTGCTCTGCCCCGCGCGCACGCGCGCCTGGGTGGCGTCGATGCTCTCGATCGCCTTGATCATCGGCTCCTGGATGAGCCGCAGGGTCTCGGTCGTGCCTCCCTGCGCCGCCGCGAAGATCTCCTGCTGGGAGGTCTCGAGGTACTCCTGCACGCTCGCGCCCGCCTCGTAGCCGCGCGCGAGCACCGCCTGCGCCACGAGCTGGACGCGGCGGACCCGCGCCAGCTCGGCGACGATGCCGGCGTAGTGGCGGACGTTCGCGGCGGTGCCGAGCCCCTTCGCGAGCGCGAAGGGCAGGTCGCGCGGGACCGCCGCCCCGAGCAGCCCCTTCGCCTCGAGGCGCTGGTGCAGGAGGACGGGGTCGATCGCCTGCTTCTCCTGCGCCAGCTCCGCACAAGCGGTGAACACGAGCTGGTGCGCCTGGAGGTAGAAGTCCTCCGCCTTCAGGCGATCGGCGACGAGGTCGAAGGCCATCTCCTCGATGAGGAGCGCCCCCAGCACGGCCTGCTCCGCCTCGACGTTGTGCGGCAGCTCGCGCGATGGTCGGAGCTGCAGGGCCGGCGCGGCGCCGCCACGGCGAGGGAGATCGGAGTCGTTCACGGAGGCGGGATGGTAGCGCCGACCTCCGACGCGAGGCTGTGCACGGGGACGTGGATGATGTCGGATTTTCCGGCGGACATCCGTGTGGGTAACCACCCCCGGACGATGTGGATGGCTTGTGGACATTGTGGACGGGGGCCTCGGAAAACCGATGGTCCCCTCGCTTTTCAGAAGGTGGAGGGCTCGCTTCGCACGGCGGTCCGGGCGCTTACGCGTGGCACGGACGCTGCTCTCTCCTCGCGCCGGACACCTGGGAGGCCCTCGTCATGCGTCGACCCGAAACCCTCTTCGCGCTCTTCCTGGCCGCGCTCGCGGCGCAGGGCTGCGGCACGCACCGCGGGAGCGATGCCCCGCACCCGCCCGGCGAGGAGAGCTTCGAGTCGCAGCCGCCGAACGGGGCGGCGCGCGGCGGGGTCGCCGTGGGGACCGCCGCGCCGGCTGGCGCGCCCGGTGCGGCGCCGGCCTCGGGCGCGAGCGCCGGCCGCACGATCGAGGAGGCGGACATCTACAAGCGGGTCGGCTCGACGCTCTTCGTCCTGAACGCGTTCCGGGGTTTGCAGGTCGTCGATCTCGCCGACCTCTCCGCGCCGCGCCTCCTCGCGCGCGTCCCCGTCGTCGGCACGCCGGTCGACCTCTACGCGCGCGGGACGACGGCGTTCGTGGTCGTCAGCGACGCGTTCTCGTACGTCGAGGTGGACGGCGAGGCGCAGCCGCGCCGGTCGTCGCGCCTCTTCGCGATCGACGTGGCGGACCCGGCGAGCCCCCGCCTCGTCGCGGACCTGCCGGTCGACGGCGAGGTCGAGCAGACGCGGCTCGTGGGCGACATCCTCTACGTCGTCTCCCGGAACTCCTGGTGGTACGCCTGGCCTGGCGCCGTCTCCGCCGGAACCGTCGCCGTCCAGGGGGCCGCGGTGGCCGCGCCGGGCGTGGGTGTGAGCCCCGGGTCCGGGCCCGACCGCGTCACCGTGACGAGCTTCGACGTGAGCGATCCGGCCTCTCCGCGGGCCGCGGCCGCGCTCGAGCTGCCCGCCGGCGGCTGGGAGACGCACGCGAACGTCACGCCCGAGCGGATCACGCTCTCGTTCGCCGGGTGGGCGCCCGACGCGAGCGGCGTCTGGTCGAGCACCACGCGCTTCCGCGTGGTCGACATCTCCGACCCGTCCGGCGCCCTCGCGGCGGGCGCCGAGTTCGCGATCGCGGGCATGGTGCGCGATCGCTGGGGCATGGACTTCGACGGGGCGGCCGGGATCTTCCGCGCCGTCGCGGCGAGCGAGGTCTGGAACGGCGGCGCCACGCTGGAGGTCTTCTCCTCTCCCGCGCCCGGCGCGGCGAAGCCGCTCGCGCGCCTCCCCATCGCCGTGGCCGAGACGCTCACCGCGGCGCGCTTCGACGGCGCGCGCGTCTACATCGTGACGGCGCGCGCCGTCGATCCGCTCTGGGCCGTCGACGCGAGCGACCCGGCGCATCCGCAGCTCGCCGGCTCGCTCGCCATGCCGGGGCAGCTCGACTTCATCGAGCCGCGCGGTGACCGGCTCCTGGCGCTCGGGCACACGAGCGAGGCGGGACAGCCGTTCCAGCTCGCCGTCTCGCTCATCGACGTGACGCAGCTCGCGACGCCGAAGCTCCTCTCCCGCGCCATGTTCGGCGCGAGCTTCGGCTGGATCGGCGCGCAGGTGGACGACCTGCGCAAGGCGTTCATCGTGCTCGACCCGCCGCCCGCGGACATCGGCCTCGTCCTCGTGCCGGTGCAGGGCTTCGACCAGACGACCTGGCGGTTCGCGGGTGGCACCCAGCTCCTCGACCTCTCGCGCGACGCGCTCACGCTGCGCGGGTTCCTCGCCCATCCGGGCGCGGTGACCCGGTCGTTCCCGGCCGACGCCTCCGGCACGCACCTCATCGCGCTCTCCGACAGCGCGCTGCAGACGATCGACGCCGCCGACCGCGATGCGCCGGCGGAGCTGGCCCGCCTCGACCTCGCCCGCTCCGTCACGACGCTCGCGCTCGTGCGCGGCAAGGCGGTGGAGCTCGCCGGGGACTGGTACCGCGGCGCGATGGAGCTCGCGATCACCGACGCGCTCGATCCCGATGCGGCGGCGCCGCTCGCGCGCGTGGACGTGGCCGCGCCGAGCGCGCGGATGTTCCAGGACGGCGACGTGACCTGGCTCATGGCGCGGGACTGGGCATCGGGCGCCGCCTGGCTGCAGGCGGTGGACCTCTCCGACCCGCTCCACCCGGCCCTGCGCGGTCGCCTCGACCTCGCCGCCGGCCAGGGCGGAGGGTTCTACCCGCTCTGGTGGGGGTACGGCGACGAGGCGGTGCTGGTGGGCCATGCGCTCGCGGTCCACGACGCGCGCTGGTTCTGCCCCGGCGTGTGCGCGACCGCCGGCGGGGCGGTGCCGGCGGACGAGGTGCGCGTGTACGACCTCTCCGACCCCGACCACCCGAAGCTCGCGTCGAGCGTGGCGCTCCCGGACGGCGCGTGGTCATGGGGCCTCGAGGCGAGCGGCCGCTACGCGTGGATCACGCACTTCGAGGTGGCGCCGGAGGCGACGCTCGGGCGCTACTACGTCGATCGCATCGACCTCGCGAACCCATCGCGCCCGGTCCTGCTCGCGAAGATCAACGTGCCGGGCATCTTCTTCGCGGCCTCGGACGACGGCCGGCGCATCTTCACGCTCGAGACCTGGTGGACCGACTCGGCGACCACGACGTGGGTCAACGGGCTCACGCTCACGGCGGACGGCACGGCGCGACTCGACGGCAGCGCCAAGCTCGCCGGCTACCCGGATGGCGCCGCGGCGCGCGCGGGCACCGCCTGGGTGGCGACGCAGGAGTGGACGAGCGATGGGTCGGTGTCGACGCTGCACGCGGTCGACCTGGGGCTCATGGCGGTGACGAGCCGGCAGCGGGTCCAGGGGAGCTGGGCGTGGCTGCGCAAGGCCGAGGGCGGGAAACTCTTCCTGCAGGCGAGCTGGCAGGACCAGGGGATCCTCGTCTACGACCTCGCCGATCCGCGGCACCCGACCTTCGAGCGCTTCTTCCGGACGGAGGCGTGGGTCTGGGACGTCGTCGTCGGGGGCGGATGGGCCTACCTGCCGTCGGGCGCCTACGGTGTACCCATGGTGAAGCTCGCCGCGCCATGATCGCGGCGCCATTCGCCGCGCCACGTCACGGTGGCGGAGACGAGCGTGCGCCGGTAGTCGAGGGCGGAACCGCCTCCGGAGACGGCCTCGGCGCGGTAGTGGGCGATCGCCAGGGCGAGCTCCGCCGCGCGGCCGAGCGGTCGCGTGAGCCGCAGCTCGAGCGCGTCCTGGCTCTCCTGTCCCTCCGCGAGCAGGAGCTGCTGCGGCAGGAAGAGCGGGCGCGGGTATGACGACCACTGCAGCGCGATCCGGAGCGCGACCGTGACGTCGAGCGGCAGGGTCGCCGCGCCGCGCGCCGCGACGCGGTGCCGGTCGAAGTTGCCGCCGTCGGCGCTCGAGCGGTTCCACGCGTACGCGTAGCCGACCGAGACGATGAAGTCGTCGCTCGTGCGCGCCCACTCGACCGAGGCGGTCTGCGTGCGGTCGTCGCGGCCACCGGACGCGACGGCGTCCCATCGCGGGAAGCTCGCCCACGCCACGCCGTAGCCGGCGGAGAGCACGTCGTCCGCGGAGGGCGCCCAGGAGAGGCGCAGGGCCGCCTCGGGGCCGGAGGCGAGGAATGGCCGCAGGGTCGCCTCGCGGGGCGCGAAGAGCGTCCAGCCGCCGCTCAGCGCCGCCCCCCATGCTCCTCCGGTCCACGCCAGCGAGCCCTCGCCGTGCAGCGCGTCCTGGTCGAGGCCGTGGCCACGCTCGGTGAGATCGCGCGCCGACAGGTCGGCCCCGGCGACGAGCCCCGCCCCCAGCGGGAGCCGGGCGGCCGTGTCGAGCCGCGAGGCGATCGCGCTCGCCTGCGCCTCGCGCCGGTAGAGCCGCACGGCCTCGTCGAGCGTGGCGGCGAGGCGGAGCCCGCCGCCGCCGGCCACCCCGCGCGCGCGCAGGAGCGCGATCGCGAATCCGTCCGCCGGGCCCGCGCCGCCGATCGTGCGTCCAGGGTTGGTGTCGACGCCGGCGCCGCCCTCGGCGTGCAGCGACGCGTCCCCATCCGCGTGCGTGGCCGAGAGGGGCGCCGCCAGGGCGACCGCGGCGGCGAGCAGGACAGGTCGGCGCTTCACGCGTCGTGATCGTACCAAAACCCTACCGCGCCGCGTCGGCTGCCTTCGCCTCGGCCTCGAGCCCGTGGACCTGGGCGCGCAGCGCCGCGAGCGCGGCCTCGATCTCGCCGCGCTTGCGCTCGAGCTCCGCGAGCGAGTCGCGGGGGGCCGGCGCGAGCGCGTCCGGGGCACGAAGTCCCGGCTCGCCCACGACCAGGGCGGGCTGCGATGGTGACGCGCCTGCGGCCACCGGGCCCGGCGATCCGCCGACCGGCGCGCTCGTCGGGCTCGCCGGCCCGGGTGGCGGCGCGCTCGACGTCCCCGCCCCGCCCGGCGCGCCCGGTGGACCCAGCGCGCGTCGCGGCGCCGTCTCCGCGAAGAGATCGCCCGGGCCGCCGACCGCGTCGGCGCGCTCCCTGAGGTGGGCGCGTCGGTGCGCGGCGCCGAGCCGCCGATCCACCTCGGCGAGCGCGGCCGCGAGGCGGTCGGCGCGGTCCCGCAGCGCGTCCGCGCGCTCGCGGAGCTCCTCTGGCTCGGGCGCGACGGCGGTGGTGGGCGGCGCGCCGGAGCGATCGAGCAGCGCAGCGAGCTCCTGCGCGCGCGCGAGGAGGCGCTCGAGCTGCGGTGCGACGGCGCGTCCCGCCGCGGCCTCCCGCTTCAGCGCCTCGATTCGCGGAGCCAGCGCCGCGAGCTCCGCCGCAGCGGCCGCCCGCGCGGA
>DASWDS010000381.1:0-13961 GCA_036395165.1 Anaeromyxobacteraceae bacterium
CGAGGTCGCGGTCGAGGTCGCGGTCGGGGTTTCGGTCGGGGTTTCGGTCGGGCTCGCGGTCGGGCTCGCGGTCGCGGGTTCGTGCTCCCTCCCCCCGCTTGCCTTCCAGGGAGAGGGGGACGATTCGCTCGAGAGGCAGGCGAGGAGGAGGGCAGCCGCGAGCACGCCTCCATCCTATGCCGGGAGCGCACCCGCGACGCGCCCCCTCGACCGCGGGGGTGCCGCCGTGGTCTACCTCCGCCCCGTGCGCCCCACCTGCCTGCGCTGCCTCAGGCCCACCGCCTTCTGCGTCTGCGCGGAGCTCGCGCCGGTCGCGTCGCGCACGCGCGTCGTCATCCTGCAGCACCCGCGCGAGGCGCGGCTCGCCATCTGCAGCGCGTGGCTGACGCGGCTCGCGCTCGAGAACGCCGAGCTGCACCACGGCTTCCACTTCGCGGGGCATGACCACGTCATGGCGCTCGCGGCGTCGCCCGGGGCGGCGCTGCTCTACCCCGGCGAAGGCGCGACGCCGGCCGCGGCGCTCGCCGGCAGCCCGCCGCCCGTGCTCCTCGTCATCGACGGGACCTGGCTGCAGGCCGAGAAGATGCTCGCCGCGAACCCGCGCCTCGCGGCGCTGCCGCGCGTCGCGGTCGCCTCGTCCGAGCCGAGCGGCTACCGCGACCTCCGCCGCGAGCCCGCGCCGCACTGCCTCTCGACGGTCGAGGCGGTGGCGTGCGCGCTCGGGGCGCTGGAGCGCGATCCCTCCCGCTTCGAGCCCATGCGCGCCGCGTTCCGCCTCATGGTCGAGAAGCAGCTCGCGTGCTCCCGGGACGGCCGCCGCGCGCCGAGGCACCGGGCGCCGCACGCTCGCGCGTAGCGCCCCGCCTACCGGCCGCCGCTCGCGTGCCGCTCCAGGAACCCGCGGATCGCCTCGAACGCCCGCGCGTCCACGTCGTCCTGCGTCTCGCCCGCCTCGCGCAGCGCGCGCACGCCCACCTCGAGCGAGTGGTTCCCGCCCTCGACCACGTGCAGCTCCGACGGCGCGGCCATCTGCCTGCGGACGTCCTCCAGCGCGTCGAGCGGGCAGAGCGCGTCCCTCGAGCCCTGCACGAAGAGGATGGGCGTGCGCACGGCGAGCAGGACCTCGCTCCGGAGATCGCCCCGCGCGCCCCGCAGCGGATACCCGAGGCACACGAGCGCGGCGACGCGCTCCTCGAGCGCGACGTGGCAGCCGATCCGCCCTCCCATCGACTTGCCGGCGAGGACGGCCGGACCCGGATGGCTCGCGCGCGCCGCGGCGAGCGCCGCCCGGTGCGCGGCGAGGAGGGCCGGCGGGCGATCCGGGCTCTTCCGGCCCGCCTGCATGTACGGGTAGTCGAACGGGACGACGTCGCCGAGCGCCGCCAGGCGCCGTGCCCATCGCGCCATCCAGGGCGAGGTGCTCGGCGCGCCAGCCCCAGGCGCGAACAGGAGCAGGCGCGGCGGGGAGGTCATCGCGCCACGACCTAACGCCGCGGTCCGCCGCCGGCCAGCGGCGTGGCGGCAGCGTCCGGCCCGGGCTCAGGGCGCCGTCACGTACCACTGCCCCTTCGCGCCCTGCTCGCGCTTCACGAGCCCCTCCTTCTCCATGGCCTCGATGAGCTTCTTGAAGGTGGAGAAGCCGTGCTCGCGCTCGTCGAAGTCGGGCTCCTTGCGGACGATGAACTCCTTCACGGCGGAGGGGTTCACCGGGCCCGTCGCGCGCGCCAGGAGCGCCTGGACCGCCTCGCGGGCGACCTCGGGCACGACGGCGGGCTTCGACTGCGCCTTCTCCTTCTCGCGGCCGGCGGAGGGGGACGAGGCGTCGCGGCTGCGGCGCTGCGAGGCGGGCTTCAGGTAGATGAACTCGTCGCACGCCTTGACGAAGAGCTGGCTCGTCGCCTCGCGCACGCCCATGCCGATCACGATGCGCCCGATCTCGCGCAGCTTGTAGGCGAGCGGGCAGAAGTCGGAGTCGCCGGAGGCGATGACGAACGTGTCGATGTGCTCGCGCAGGTAGGCGAGCTCGAGGGCGTCGATGACGAGCCGCACGTCGGCGCCGTTCTTCCCGGAGCGCGTCGAGGGCGGCACGTCGATGAGCTCGACGCCGTGCTCGTGCAGGTTGCGCGTCGCGGGCCCGAAGCGGCTCCAGTCGCAGTACGCGCGCCGGAACAGGACCTTGCCCTTGTCGAGCAGGGTGTCGAGCGCCGGCGCGATGTCGAACTGCTCCGCCAGGAGCCCCGTGCGCGTGACGAGGTTCTCGAAGTCCACGAAGAGCGCGATGCGCTGCCCGCCGCCGTCATGTTTCATGCGGGGGGCGTATCAGGGAAGCGCGGGCGGGGCAAGCGCGAGCGGGCGGCCGGCGCCGCCGTCACAGCCTGTCGAGCAGGTCGACGTGCACGTTCGCCTCGAGCGTCTCGTCGCCGCCGCCCACGTAGATCGTCCCGGAGGTGGGCGTCGCGTCGCGGTAGTTCCGCCCGACCGCGACGCGGATGTGATCGGTCTGCGTGATGATGCCGTTCGTCGGGTCGAAGCCGCGCCAGCCGACCTCCGGCAGGTAGACCTGCGCCCAGGCGTGGCTCGCGTCCGACTGCATGCGGTTCGGGTCCTTGGGGCCGGTGTAGACGTACCCGCACACGTAGCGCGCCGGGACCCCCAGCAGGCGCGCCAGGCAGATGAACAGGTTGGTGAAGTCCTGGCACACGCCCTGGCGGCTCGCGTAGACGTCGAACGGCGTCGTGGCGAGCGTGGTGGCGCCCTTCACGTACCTGTACTCGCGGTGGATCGTCTCGTTGATGTCGAGCAGGGTCTCGAGGAGATCCTGGTCGTTCCGCGCGACGAAGCTCATCCCGTAGTCGACCAGCTCGTGCAGCTCGCTCTCGGCCAGCTCGGGCGGCAAGAGGAAGGGCTGCAGCACTTGCTGGTGCCAGGGCATCCACACGAGCGGGATCTGCGTGCGGGCGCGGAGCGGCTTGTACGAGAGCGGGTCGACGTCGAGCACCTCGACCGTGGACGTCCCCTCGATCGCCATCTCGGTGAAGGCCGTGTCGATGGCGTAGCGGCGGGTCTGGTTCCCGAACATGTCGTCGTAGTCTCGCGCGGTCCCCTCGACTGAGATGCGGAGGTCCGTCTGCTGCACCGTCTGGAGGCGGTCGTGGATGGGCACGAGCCGGAACACGTGCATGCTGCGCTCGACGGGCCGGGCGTATCGGTAGACGGTGCGGTGGCGGACGGCGAACCGCTTCACCGGCGCCTTCTGTGGGCGCGCGCGGCGGCGGCTCGGCGCGAAGCCGTGGCCGAGCGCGAGCTGAGGTGGATTGTCCTCCGGGTGCACCACGTCGCGCACGCTCCCCTGGCGCACGATCAGCATGTGGCCGGGCGGCACGGCCCGCCACGCCCCACCGCAGTCCGAGTCCACCTCCAGCGGCTCGCTCGAGACGATGATCCCCCGCCGGCTCTTCACGCCGCGCGCGGTGAGGTCCACCACCAGGTCCCCGTCCGAGAGGCGCAGCGACCCGTAGGGCGGCATCGCCTCCCAGACGTGCACGCCCTTCGACGAGGCGTCGCGATCGGCGTACACGAGCAGGTCGTGGCCGTCGGTGAGGACCGACGTGAGCGTGCCGAGCGCGTTCAGGCTCGCGTACCACCCGAGCAAGACCTGTGGGTCCGCCTCGCCGATCGAGCTCCAGCCGCGCTCGGCGATCCGGCCGAGGAGGTCGCACAGGATGGCCTCGGTGTCGGTCGAGCCCACCGGCTCGAAGGGCGGGCGCGATCGCAGGGCCGGCCGATCGACGACGCTCCCCGAATGCGCGAAGAGCCAGTCCCGGCGCCCCCAGGCGCGGGAGAAGGGCTGGGTGTTCGCGTCGGTCGGGGCGCCCCACATCGCGGTGCGGATGTGCACCACGAAGAGCGACGACTCGAGGTGCTCCCACGCCTTCACGAGCTCGCTGCGGATCGAGCCGTTCGGCGGCGCCGGCTCCTTCAGCACCGTCGCCGAGGGCTCGCCGCCGGGGTAGTAGCCGATCCCCCAGCCGTCGGGCGGGGTGCGGCCCGGGTGCAGGCACCGGAGGTCGAAGGAGGGAGCGAGTTCCCCTTCGAAGGACATGGCGAGCAGGTTCGGCATCCAGGCGCGCTACTGGGCCTGCGTCCCCGCGGGTGCGGGAGGGGCGCAGCCGAGCAGCTCTTGCCCGATCTCATCGCAGATCGCGTGCGTCTCGTCCACGACGCGGGTGAGCAGGTCGTGCAGCACGCCCCCGTCGGCGAGAGCGCCCGCCTGCTCGGCGACGTGCGCCTCGATCGCCCGCAGCCGCGTCAGGCTGCCGCCGCGGGCGTCCTCGGGCGTCCGGACCCGCTCCAGCCGCAGCGCCGCCGCCCGCAGGCAGTAGACCACCGATCGCGGGAAGCGCGCGTCCAGGAGGAGGAAGCGCGCCACCGTCGCGGCCGACGCCTTGCCCTGGAAGCGCTTCATGAACGGCTCGAACCCCGAGCAGGCGCGCAGGAGCGCGAGCCACAGGGCGGTCTCCACCACCTGGTGCGCCTCCAGCTCCGTGAGCGCGTGGTGGTGGACGTCGAGGATGCGGGCGGTCTGGCCGGCCCGCTCCAGCATGAGCCCGAGCCCGATGAAGTCGAGGGCGTCGTCGTGCAGCATGGTCCCCTGGATCACGCCCTGACACTGCTGCGCCCAGAGCCGCACGTGGCGGTAGAAGCCGTGGCGATCCTCGCGCCAGAGCTCGCGGCCGGCGCCGCCCATCCAGAGGTGCAGCTCGTTGACGGTCTCCCACGCCTCGAGGCTCACCACCTCGCGGATGGATCGCGCGTTCTCGCGCGCCGCGGCGACGGAGCACAGGATGGACGCGCCGTTCTCCTCGTCCCACGCGAGGTAGGCCTGGACCACCTCGCCGTCCTCGACGCCCTCCTCGCCGAAGCGCTCGCGGAAGCTCGCGGCCTCGCCGCAGACGGTGACCGCGGGCTGCCAGCACTGGCGCGGCGCGAGCTCGCCGTCGAGCGCGAGGTTGCGCGTGACGAGGAGCACGCGCGCGGACGACTCGGCGCGCTCGACGTAGCGCCCCAGCCAGAAGAGGTGGTCGGCGACCCGGCTGATCACGCCGGCTCCTTCAGCACCCAGGTGTCCTTGGAGCCGCCGCCCTGGCTCGAGTTCACGACGTACGAGCCCTCGCGCAAGGCGACGCGCGTGAGGCCTCCCGGCAGGACCCACGGCCCGTCGCGCCCCGAGACGACGTAGGGGCGCAGGTCCACGCGGCGCGGCACGATCCGGCGCGCCGCCGGGTCCCAGGTCGGGCAGGTGGAGAGCTCGAGCCGGCGCTGCGCGATGTAGCGGCGGGGCTCGGCCCGGACCCGCCGGCGGAACTCGTCGCGCTCGGCCTGGCTCGCCTGCGGCCCCATCAGCATGCCGTAGCCGCCCGCCTCGTCGACCGCCTTCACCACCATCTCCGCGATGTGCTCGACCACGTGATCGCGGTCGGCCGGCCGCGCGCAGACCCACGTCGGCACCTGCTCGAGGAGCGGCTCCTCGGCGAGGTAGAACCGGACCATCTCCGGCACGAAGGCGTACACGGCCTTGTCGTCAGCGACGCCGTTGCCGGGCGCGTTCGCGAGCGCCACGTTTCCCGCGGCCCAGGCGCGGATGAGGCCACGCACGCCCAGCATGCTGTCCGGCCTGAAGAGCTCCGGGTCGAGGAAGGCGTCGTCGGTGCGCCGGTAGACGACGTCGACGCGGCGCGGCCCGCGCGTCGTGCGCAGGTACACGACGTCGCCCTCGACGAAGAGGTCGGGCGCCTGCACGAGCTCGACGCCCATCGTCCGGGCGAGGAAGCTGTGCTCGAAGTAGGCGGAGTTGTACGGCCCTGGCGTGAGGACGACGACGCAGGCGCCGTCGGGATCGGCCGGCGCGACCGAGCGCAGCGCGGCCGCGAGGCGGCCCGGATACTGGTCGACGCGGCGCACGCGGGCGCGGTCGAGCGCGTCCGGCAGGATGCGCTTCGAGAGGAGCCGGTTCTCGAGCACGTACGAGACGCCGGAGGGGCAGCGGAGGTTGTCCTCGAGGACGCGGAACGTCCCGGCCGGATCGCGCACCAGGTCGATGCCCGCCACGTGGACGCGGACCGTGGCCGGCCGGACGCCGCGCAGCTTGGGCTCGTAGCCCTTCGAGCCGAGGACGAGCTCGGCGGGGATGCGCTGCTCCGTGAGGATGCGCTGGTCGCCGTAGACGTCCTCCAGGAACGCCTCCAGGGCGCGGACGCGCTGCACGAGCCCGCGCTCGAGCCGCGCCCAGTCGGCCGCGGAGACGAGCCTCGGCAGGAGACAGAAGGGGAAGATCTTCTCCGAGCCGCGGGCGTCGTCGTAGACGGAGAAGGTGACGCCCTGGTTCAGGAGCGCGAGCTCGGCGAGCGCCTGGTGGCGCGCGAAGTCGCCGGTGACGCGAGCCTCCAGCGCCGCGACCGCGGCCCGGAACGCGTCCCGCGGCGCGCAGGATCCGGCGAAGATCTCGTCGTAGGTGCCGGCGAGCGGCGCGTAGTCCGACAGGAGGGACGCCATGCTCATCGGAGACCTCCAGCGGCCGCGCGCGCCTGGCCCCGCAGCGCGTCGAGGCGCCGGAGGTCGAGCGTGAGCCCGGCGGAGGTGGGCGGCGCGTTCGCGGCCGTCCGCCCCGGCTCGACGACGCGCACCCGCTCGCGCCGGCGGCGCGCCGCCTCGTCGGCGCCGTCGGGCAGACCTTCGTACGCGCCGCCGCCCGGGATCCACCCGTGCAGCTCGAGGCCGACGCGCTGGCCGTCGCGCTCCCAGCGCAGGACGACCGGATCGAGCGCGGGCAGCCCGGGGTGGAGCCCGGGCTGCGGCGCGAAGGCGCGCCATCGCAGGCCGGCCAGGTGGCGGCGGCCGCCGTCCACGGGGTGGAGGGGCACGTCCCAGCCCGCGGCGGTGAGGCGGCCCGGGCCCTCGCCCGGCGGATGCGCGACCGCGACCTGCAGCCGCGACGTGCTCGCGTCCACGAGCCGCGCCCCGCTCCGCTCCTGCGACGCGACGTCGCCGACGAGCGGCCAGAACTCGAGCGCGGGCGAGACGGCGAGGGTCGCGGCGCCGAGCGTCACCTCCGCGAGGCTCTCCGGCGGGTCGAGGAGCAGCGCGGAGGTGGCCGGTCCGAGCGCGAGGCCGCTCGCGGCGAGGTCGCCGAGGACGCCGCGCAGGTTCTCCGCGAGGAAGTACGGCAGCGCGAACTGGTCGTGCAGGGCGCCGCCCCAGTCCGCGAGCGGCTCGTCGTACGGGACCGTCGCGAGCCGCGCCGCCACGGCGCGGAAGAGCGCCGCCACGGCCGCCTCGCGGCGCGCCGCCGGCTGCATGCGGAGCGACCGCAGCTCGACGACGCCGAGCCGCCCTCGCCCGGCCAGGAACGGATTCCACAGCTTCTCCACGTTCAGCTCGGCGCGGTGGCTGTTCCCGGACGCGTCGACGAGGAGCGGCGCGAGCGACGCCCACAGCTCCGAAGGCGTCACGTGGGCGCCGCGCGCCTCGAGGCGGTCGAGCGCGACCTGCAGCTCCTCGAACCGCTCGCGGGCGCCCTCGTCCGGCCGCGGCCCCTGCGACGCGCTCCCCACGCACTCCGCCGCGAACGCGTACGAGAGGGAGGGGTTGTTGCAGAGGTAGCGCACGAGCCGAGGCAGGAGCTGCGGGTGCATGAAGAACGGGCTCGCCTCGGGCGAGGCGCCCCCCAGCGTCAGCTGCCCGCCGCCGCCGGAGTCGGTCGCCTGTCCGTTGAAGCGGTACCGCACCGGGGAGAGGGAGACGTCCTCGGCCGCTGCGTGGAGCGCCTCGCTCCAGGCGAGGAACGTCTCGAGGTCCGGCGCGGGCGCCATGTTGACCTCGACCACCGCGGGATCGGGCATCACCGTGAAGAGCGCGCCGCCGCAGCGCACGCCGAAGCAGAAGCGCGGCTCGCTCTCGCCTGGGTAGTGCCGGCCCGCGAGCGGCTCGACCTGCGCCGCCGCGCCCAGGCGGCGCGCGAGCGCGGCGAGGAGCGCCTTCGCGCGCTCCGGCTTCTCGTCTCCGCCGGGCTCGAAGAGCCACCCGGGCGCCTGCGATCGCCTGTCGGTGAAGGTCGGCTCGGCGCCGATCCAGAGGGCGATCCCGCGGCGGCGCAGGATGGCGTCCTGCGCACGGAGCTCCGTCAGGAAGGCGTCGCCCATCTCAGGCGTCCTCCTCGCGCCCGCCCTCTTCGGCCTCGTCGGGATCGGGATCGGGCGCGGGGTGATCGAGCCCGCGGACCCGGCGCAGATCGAGCGTGTAAGGCATGTCCGGGTGCGGCTCGCCGGCGACCGCCTCGACCGGCCACGGTCGCGGGCTCTCGATCGTGAAGCGCTGGGCCCGGCGCGCCGCGGCCTCTTGCCGCGTGAGCGGCGGGGTCAGGAACCCGCGGCCCTCCGGGTGCCACACGTGGTAGGCGCAGGCGCCCACCGAGCGGCGGCCCCACAGGTCGATCACCTCGAACCGCAGCGGGTGATGGATGCCGAGGTGCGCGTGGAGGCTGTGCGCCGGCGCCCAGGCGCGGAAGCGGACGCCGCCGACCAGCTCGCCCGCGGTGCCAGTCGGCCGCATCGGGAGGTGCACGCCGTTCACGAGCACGCGGTGCCGATCGGGGACGACACCCTCCGCGCGCACCTCGACCCGCTCGACGGACGAGTCGACGTAGCGCGAGGTGCCGCCGGCCACCGGCTCCTCGCCGAGCACGTTCCACGGCTCGAGCGCGTTCCGGACCTCGAGCGTGCCGCCGGACGTGACGAGCCGGCCCACGACCGGGCAGCGCAGCTCGAGGAAGGCGCGGTAGGGCTCCGCCGGCAGGGAGAGGCCTCGCGCGCCGAGGAAGGCGAGCACGTCCTCCATGTCGCGCCACAGCCAGGCTGGAAGCAGGAAGCGATCGTGCAGCTCCGGACCCCAGCGCACGAGCGGGCCGCGGTAGGGCTCGCGCGCGAACGCGGCCACGAGGGCCCGCACCAGGATCGCCTGCGCCGCCGCCATCCGGTGGTGGGGCGGCATCTCGAAGGCGCGCAGCTCGACGATGCCCTGCCGCCCGTGCGGCGTTCGCCAGTCGAAGAGCTTGTCGATCGAGATCTCGGCGCGGTGCGTGTTCCCGGTCACGTCCACGAGCAGGTGCCGGAAGAGGAGGTCGCCGAGCCAGGGCTGCGGGTCCTTCGCGGCGTGCGCCTCGGCGAGCGCGATCTCCATCTCGTAGAGCGCGTCGTGGCGCGCCTCGTCGAGGCGCGGCGCCTGCGAGGTGGGGCCGACGAAGAGGCCGGTGAAGAGGTACGCGAGCGAGGGGTGGTGCTGGAAGAAGGTGATGACGCTCGCCAGCAGCTCGGGGCGCAGGATGGCTGGGCTCTCGAGCGCGGTCGGTCCGCCGAACGTGAGGTGGTGGCCGCCGCCGCTGCCCGCCATGCGGCCGTCGAGGAGGTACTTCTCCGCGTGCAGCCCGGAGTGGGCGGCGGCGTCGTACACCTCCTCCAGCGTCCTCGCGTGCTCGCGCGCGCTCGACGCGGGCGGGAGGTTCACCTCGAGGACGCCCGGATCGGGCGTGACGCCGAGGCGCACCAGCGAAGGAGAGGGGGAGGGCGGAGGGTAACCCTCGAGCTGGACGGCGACCTGGAGCTCGAGCCGCACCGCGTCCACCACGGCGACCAGGTCGAGGAAGTCGGCCGCGGTCGCGAGCGGGGGCAGGAAGACGTGCAACCGGCCCTCGCGCACCTCGACGGAGAGCGCGGTCCGCACCGCCGCGGCACGGCGGGCGGCGGCCGCGGCGATGCGCGCCAGCCGCTCCTTCTCGGCGTCGGCGCGCCGCGGGTCGCGCACCGGCAGCTCGGGCTCGGGCGGCTCCGGCGGCTCGTCGGCTCCGCCGAGGGACGCGAGCGGCAGGCGCAGGCCGATGGGGCTGTCGCCGGGCACGAGGAAGAGGTGGCCGCGCCGGAAGCTCCACGCCTCGGTGCGCCAGGCGCCCTCCTTGCGCGCGAGCGGGAGGACGAAGCCGGCGGGCCGGCCCGGGCCGTGCCCCAGGATGCGCGCGAGGCGGCGCCGCGCCTCGGGATCGGAGAGATCGGCGGCGAGCGGATCGACGTGCACCGGGAGCGACTGCTCCTCCTGCACGAGGCGCCACGGGTCCTCGTACGCGGGCATGGGGGGCGCGACGCCGAGCCGGGCGGCGATGAGCTCGGCCATCCGCGCGGCCAGCGCCTCGTCGGGAACGGCGCGCAGCCGCGCCTCCGTCCACACCGGCTTCCCGTCGGCGCGGCCCACGATCTCGAGCGCCCAGCGCGGGAGCGGTTCGCCCGGGTACCACTTGCCCTGCCGGAGCAGGAGCGCGCCTCCGGGCGCGAACCGCTCGCGCAGCCGCTCCGCGAGCTTCAGCCCGAGCGACCACTTGGTCGGGCCGAGCGCGTCGCCGTTCCACTCGCGCGCCTCGGTGTGCTCGCGGGCGTTGAAGGTCGGCTCGCCGCCCGTCGTGAGGGTGAGGCCGGCCGCCGAGAGGGAAGCGTCGGCGGCGTCGCCGGCGGCCAGGAGCCGCTCCCAGGCCGCGTCCGTGAACGGCGCGGTCGGGCGCGCCTCGTGCCCGAGCCGCCCCACGGTCGCGCTGAAGAGCACCTCGCTGGCGGCGACGTCGGACGTGCCCTCGACGGGTGCCGCGAGCGCCGGGCGTGCCACGCAGGCGAGCGGGATGTGTCCCTCGCCGGTGAGGAGGCCGCTCGTCGGGTCGAGCCCGATCCAGCCGGCCCCCGGGAGGTAGACCTCGACCCACGCGTGCAGGTCCACCACGTCGCGCCCGACGCCCTTCGGCTCGTCGGGGATCATGCCCTCGTCGGCGAGCTGCACGAGGTAGCCCGACGCGAAGCGGGCGGCGAGACCCCGCTCCCGCAGGAGGGCCATGAGCAGAACCGCCTGGTCGCGACAGCTGCCGAGGCCGTGCGCGAGCGTCTCCTCGGGCGTCCAGATGCCGGTCTCCTCGCGAACGACGTACTTCACGCGCTGGTTCACCGCCTGGTTCAGCGCGACGAGGAACGGCACGGTCCGGCCACCGTGCGGCGCGCCGTGCAGGAAGGCGTCGAAGAGCTTCCCGCCCGCGAGCGCCGGGTCCATGCGATCGAGGAACGGCGCGAGGTCGAGCGTGATCTCCGGCGGATAGGCGAACGGCGCGCTCTCGCACCGGTCGTCGAGGAAGAAGTCGAACGGATTCACCGGGCGGATCTCGACCGCCAGCTCGACGACGATCTCGAGCTCGGAGAGCCGCGTGCCCTTGATGAACGAGAGGTGGGCGACGTGGTTCCCGAAAGGGTCCTGCTGCCACCGCACCGCGGCCGAGTCCGGCACGTGCAGGGCATGGCTCTCCACGCGCGCCCTGGCGTGATCCGCGGGGCGAAGCCGGACGCGGTGGGGCCCGAGCGCCGCCGGCGTTGGGTAGCGATAGAGACTGCGGTGCTGGAGGAGAAGCCGCAGAAGCACTCCTTTGCGATGTGGACCGATGCACTCTGCAAGCGACCGGCCTGCGCGGAGGGCAGCAAATCAGGCGCGATCAGGCCCGTAACGCAGCGCCCGCTGCAAAGCCGTGCAATCGCTGGCCTGGGAGACGAGCAGGGTGTCGCAGCGCGTTGAGTCCCGCGGTGGCACCTGCTATGCCGTTCGTCGCGTGGACACCGCCTTCCTGGCACGGCTCGCCAGCATCGTGGTCATCGACCTCCTGCTCGCCGGCGACAACGCCGTCGTGATCGCGATGGCCGTGCGCCCGCTCCCTCGCGAGCAGCGCAAGCTCGGCATCTTGCTCGGCGCGCTGGCGGCCGTGCTGCTGCGCGTCGTGATCACGTTCTTCGTCGCGCAGCTGCTGCAGGCGCGGTTCGTGAAGCTGGTGGGCGGCCTCCTCATCCTCTGGATCGCGCTGAAGCTGTTCGTTCAGGGCGAGGAGGAGGGCACGCCCGAGCGGGCCGCGACGACCACCTGGGAGGCCGTGAAGGTGATCGTCCTCGCCGACATCACGATGTCGCTCGACAACATGCTGGCCGTCGGCGGCGCGTCGCACGGCAGCCTCGCGCTGCTGGCGTTCGGGCTGTGCCTGAGCATTCCGTTCATCGTCTTCACGAGCGACCTCCTGTCGCGCCTCATGGACCGGTACCGCTGGATAGTCTACGTCGGGGCCGCGATCCTGGGGAAGGTGAGCGCCGAGATGATCCTGACGGATCCATTCACGGTCGCGAACGTCCACCCCGGTCGCGCCGCCGTCTACACGGCGGAGGCGCTCTTCGCCCTTGGGGTCGTCGTCGCCGGCCGGCGATGGTCGCGGCTCGCCAGCCGTACACCGAGCGAGCCCGTCGGCTAGCGTTGGCGAGGCATCACGCTCCAGTCACGAGCGCGGCGCCGAGCGCCACCAGGATCGATCCCACCACCTGGGCGGGCCGCGGCCGCTCGCCGAGCGCGAAGGCGAGGCCCTGCGCGAACACGACCGACGTGTTGCGGAGCGTGAGCGCGACGGCGGCGCCGCTCCCGGCGAGCCCGGAGAGGAAGAGCAGGAACGAGGCGGTGCAGAGGACGCCCGCGACGCTCCACCGCGCGAGCTCCCGCCGCGCCGGGAGGGTGGCGAGCGGGCCGCGCGTCCGGAGCGACCCCGCGACGAAGGGGAGGGCGGTCGCGAGCGCCACCGCGAAGAGCGGCGAGGGCCGCGCGCCCGCCGCGAGGGCGCGGTCGTAGCAGAGGTGGTATCCGGCGATGCCGCCGGCGCACGCGAGGGCGAAGGCGAGCCCAGCCCGGGCGGCGCGGGGCTGCCCGCGGACCGTCGCGACGAGGGCGAGGCCGCCCGCGACGACGGCCGCGCCGAGCGCGCCTCGCGCGCTCACCGGCTCGTGGAGGAAGAGCGGCGAGGCGGGCCAGACGAGCACCATCGCGCCGCCGCGCGCGACGGTGTAGACGGTGCCGTAGTCGGCGCGCGCCAGCGCTGCCGCCAGGGTGATGAAGTAGGCGCCCTCGAAGACGCCGGCGAGGGCGGCCCACCCGAGCGCCGCGGGCGTCGCGAAGGCCGGGCTCGGGGCGGTCACCGCCGCCAGCACCGCCAGGACGAGCGCCGCGGCGAGGACGCCCGCGACCGACCGCTGGGGATCGCGCTCCCGCTTGAGGAGGGCGTTCCAGAGCGCGTGCAGGAAGGCGGAGGCGACGAGGGCGGCCGGGGCGTAGCGCATGGATGGGAGGCCGAGATCACCTGCTGCGCGCCGCGCTCGCCGGGCGGCGCGAGGGGACGTTCCCCGCCTCGCGTGTCATCTCGACCATCGTCGGCCGGAACCCGAGCGCGCGAAAGAGCCGCTGCGCGGAGCGGTTGCGGGCCGCCGCCTGCAGGACGACGCGCGGCGCGCCCTTCTCGACGAGCCGCCGCGCCAGCTCCTCGGTGAGCGACCGTCCGATGCCGGCGCCGCGCGCCTCGGGCTCCACCATGAGGTCTATCGCGAACCCGCAGCGATCGCGCAGCGCGTTCCAGTCACGCGGCTCGAGGCGACCGTAGGCGTAGCCGACGACGCGCCGCCCACGCACCGCGGAGAGGAGGACCGCGGCTGGGTTCGCGAGCTCCTTGCCGAGCCACCACGCGTACCCCTCCTCCATGCGGTCCGTGAGGAAGAAGCGCTGCTGATCCCACGCGTGGTGAGCGCGCGCGAGGGCCGCGCCGAGGCGCCCCAGCGCGGGGAGGTCGCTTCGCCGGGCGGGGCGGATCGCGATCGTAGCGGTCGTCTTCGGCACGGGCGTGGTCTACCGCGGCGGCGGTCGCGTGGGAACCTCCCGGAGCAGGTGCCCGGCGACGCGCGCGAACGCGGGGTCGCGACGCGATCGGGCGAAACCCGCTGCGCGCGCGCGGCGCTGCGCGCTCGGGCGGGCGACGCAGGGCGGGCTGTCCGGCCGGCGGCGCCGGTAGGCGCGCGACGCCGCTGGCCGCT
>DASWDS010000382.1:0-6890 GCA_036395165.1 Anaeromyxobacteraceae bacterium
GTGCTCTCGGAGGACCAGGAGCGCGCCCGCCGGGCGGTGGCCCGCACCCTCCAGATCGCCGAGGAGCTGCAGGAGACGGCGCGGCTGAAGCAGGGGATCTCGAGCGCGCCGGGGTGTTGAGAAGCATCGGCGCGTTCACGCGGTCGAGGCGGCGCTGATCGGAGAGGCCGACCTCGGGCGGTGAAGGAGAGGTGCCGGTTGGCACGCGGCGCCGCGCCGGCGGGCGTGGCTGACCTGCACAGCGTTGCTCGCGGGGCGGTCGCGCGCCTTCGAGGCGGCCCCGCGTGATCGGCATACCAAGCGCGCACGGTCTCCGTGATGGGAACCCGCCGTGCCGCTCGCGCCGACGCGCGTCGGGGGCCGACCCAACTGAGGTGAGGAATCGCGCTTGACGTGGAGTTCGCCAACTCCGCTTAGCGCAGAGCCAAGTCCCGCGAGAACGCGCTGGAACGGGGCCGCTCGCCATGCTGCACACGCACGTGCAACCTGACCCTCGGCCGTGACGCCGACGGCGAAAACGCGAAGGCGGGGCTGCCAGACGCCTTCCCGGAGGCTCGGAAAACGCATGTTACGAATAGAGAAGCTCACCGGAGGTCACCATGTACGCGACCCATCCTGCTTCTCTCGATTCCGCCGCGCTCTCCCGCCGCCTCTCCGAGCTGGCCGGTCACGAGCGCGAGGTCCAAGTCGAGTTCCTGCTCCATCTCGAGGAGTACGACCGCCGGCGTGCCTTCCTCGAGGAAGGCTACGACTCACTCTGGGCCTACTGCCAGCGAGCCCTTCTCCTCCGCGAGGGCCCAGCCTCCCTGCGCATCAACGCGATGCGAGTGCTTCGCCGCTTTCCAGCCGTCTCGGAGATGCTTCGCGACGGCCGGCTTTGCTTGACCACGGTTCGGCTCCTCGAGCCCCTCCTCACGGACGACAGCGCGCCCGACCTCCTCGCGCGCGCCGCAGGCAAATCGAAGGCGGACGTGGAGCGCCTCATCGTCTCGATCCAGCCGCGCGCCATCCCGAAGGAGGGCTTGCGCAAGCTGGCCGACCGCTCCGGAGCGGCGACGGCTGCGGCGTTGCCCCTCGCCGCTCGACCGGTGGAGCTTGCCGCGACGACCGATGCGCCGCCGGAGCCGGTGGCGATCCCGCCTGCACCCGCGACCGTCAAGCGAGCCACGCTGCGGGCGGTGGCGGAAGACCTTCTCTCTCACCGTAACTGTGGACACCGCCTTCAAGGCCGAGCTCGACGAGCTGAAGGCGCTCCTGTCGCACAAGATCCCCAGCGGCAACGTCGGCGCGGTGCTGCGTGAGGCCGTGCGCTGCGCGATCGAGAAGCACGGGAAGAGGAAGGGCGCGGTCGAGCCGGCGCGCAAGGTCTCGACCAAGGGGCGAGCGGCGCCACACAGCACGACCGAGGGCGGCAAGGCGCGCGCGCCGATTCCGGCCGAAGTGAAGCGCCAGGTCTACAAGCGCGACGAGGCGCGCTGTGCCTACGTCGCGCCGGACGGGCGTCGGTGCGGGAGCAAATGGAGGCTCGAGCTCCACCACATCGTCGAAGCCGCGCTCGGCGGCCCTTCGACGGTCGACAACCTTTCCCTGCGGTGCCGTGCGCACAACGTCTTCCACGCGGAGGCGACGTTCGGGCGCGCGCGCATGGAGCAGTTCCGCCGGCGCGAAGAGGAGCCCCGGATGGGTGAAGTTACTGATTCCGGGATAAGTGGCAGCGAGCGGCTTCGGCAGCCCGAGCTGCTTCTCGAGCCCACCGCGACGTCGTGACCGGCGCCGCGCGCACGACGCTCATCAACACGAGCTCCGCGCGTCCGTTGTAAGCCGGACCACGCAGGACCGGCTCGAACGGGCGGAACCGCCGCACGTGCGACGCTCGCCGGACAGCCACCGACCGCCGCCGCGGCGCCGGTCGCCGAGGTGCCGCCCCCCTTCACGGCCGAATCCGCTTCTCCCGCCAGCGGTGTCCCGCACCATGCAAGGACGATCGCCGCAAGACGCTCAGTTGAGATATGACGAATCGTGAAAGCGCCGCCCTCACGCCCGCAGCGCCGCCGCGACGACCGCCGGCAGCTTCGTCCAGCTCCCGTCCTCCTCCAGCCACGTCAGCCGGCGCCCCAGGACGTGCGCCGAGCGGTGGCTCGGGAAGAAGGGGAGCTTGATCGGGCTCCACGCCGGCGCGCGGAAGACGGCCTTCTCGACGTGCTCCAGCATCCGCGTGTTGTGGACGAACCCGCGGCCGCTCTGGATGTCGGTGAGCGGCGAGCCCGGGTAGGCGCCGTGCGGGGCCGTGCCGGAGGCGTAGCCGATCCCCGGCCACACGTTCACGCCCACCGACCCGTAGCGCAGCGCCCGCACGGCGCGGTCGAGCGCGGCGCGGGTGGCCGCGTCCGACTGGGTGCGGCCGCTCACGACGACCGCCGCGGAGAGCGTCCCCCAGAGCCGGTCGTTCGAGAACCGCACGGCGGCGTCGAGGAACTCGACCGGATCAGCGCTCCCGATCTGGACCTCGGAGAGGATGGAGCAGAAGGGCTCGGTCGAGAACGCCTTCTCGCTCGTGTCGGCGGGGTCGAGCCCGGTGAGCATCGTCCAGGGGAGGGTGCCCTCGCCGCCCCCGATGCGCCGGATCTCGGCCCGCCCATGCGTGAGCGCGGCATAGCGCTGCTCGGCGCCCGGATACCAGGCGCGCCGCGCCGGCGTCGCCGCCATGCGCTCGAGCACGAGCTCGAGGAACCGGTCGCGGAGACGCCAGCCCTTCGGCATCACCAGCATCTTCCCGGCCAGGCAGTTGAACGACGCGTTGTGCGTCACCATCCCCGCCACGCTCTCGGCCTGGTACGCGAGCTCGCGGTCGCCCCACGGCCCGGGCACGACCAGGACGGGCGTGACGTTCCCGAGCTCGCTCGTGATCTCCTTCGCGAGGAGCGGCGTGCCCCGCGCCATGCGCTCGGCGCGCTCCGCACCCGGCGGCCCCCACACGATGAGGTCGTGCGTCGCCGCAGACCCCGTGATGTGCACCTCGTCCACGGCGTGGTGATGCGCGAGGTAGGTGCCCTCGTCGGGGCCGCCGTAGACGACCGCGAGGAAGCCCGCGGCGACGGCGTCCGCGAACGCCTCCTCGTAGAGCGGCCCCATGTACGCGTTCACGGGGTTCATCTTGAGGAGGCAGACCTTGCCCTCGTTGAAGAGCTTCGTCGCGACGTCCATGCCTGGGATCGAGTTCACGTTCCCGGCCCCGAGGACGAGGCACACCTTCCCGCCGTGACCGGGCTCCTTGTAGAAGCGCGCCCGCGAGCGGTGGAGCTCCGCCTCGTCCACGCCTTCCTCCAGGTGGACGTCTCCGATGATCCCGGTGAAGAGGAGCGCGTCGAGGCGGCTCGCCGGGAAGACGCGGACCGTGAGCCGACCGTCGACGGTCTCGCCGAGCTTGCCGACCGGCGTGTTGCCGTTGCGCTCCAGCATGACGAGCGAGCGCACCGTCTGGCGCAGGACGCGGAGCAGGCTCCAGGGCGTCGCGAGCCACTCCTCGCCCTCCGGCGGCGTGTCGCGCGCGATGCCCTTCGCGGCGCAGGCGAGCTGCACGCTCCGCTCCGAGACGCGGATCGCGCCGCGCAGCATGGAGCGCGCGAGCGTGATGCGGGCGCCGAGCGGCCGCTCCGCCCACGCGCGGGCGCCGTCGCGCAGCCGGGCGAGCGCCTCGTCGAGGCGGGAGCGCTCCGTGTGGCGCGGGACCTCGAAGGCGGCGGCCATGCGTCCAAACGTAGGCGAGCCGCGCGGCGCCGGCACAGGGCTTTCGCGGGGCGTGTGGCGGTCAGGCCGGGGTACGGGCGCCCGCCCGGAGCGTCGCGAGCGTCACCTCGGGGTCCGAGTTGAGGCGGATCCGCAGGGCGGAGTTCCCGACGCCGCGGTTCACGTAGAGCTGCACCGCGCCGAGCCGGAAGTGGCCCCGCGCATACGGCTCGTGCGCGAGCGCGCGCAGCATGAAGGACGTGAAGCCCGGGATGTTGATCTGCCCGCCGTGGGTGTGTCCGGAGAGGCAGAGCATGGGCGCGCCGAGCTTCCTCAGCTGGTCGGCGGTGCGCGGCCCGTGCGCGAGGACGAGGCGCGATCCGGGCGCGGCCCCGGCGAGCGCCTCGCGCGGCCGGGCATGGCCGGTGAGCAGGTCGTCCACGCCGATCACGGTGAACGGCGCGCCGCGCAGCGTGAGGGTGGTGTTCTGGTTTCGCAGCACCGCGTAGCCGTGGGCCGTGAGCGCGCGGCTCGCGCCCCGAGGATCCACCCAGTGGTCGTGGTTGCCGAGCACGGCCACGGTCGGCGCGGCGAGGCCGCCCAGGAGCTCGCGCATGAGCCCGAGGCCGCTCTGCTCGTGGCACAGGTAGTCGCCGGTGAGGACGACGAGGTCGGGCTCGAAGGCGTTGGCGCGCGCGATGGCGTCGCGGATGCGCTCGGGCGGCGTGCGGTCGCCGACGTGCAGGTCGGAGAGCTGGGCCACGCGGAGGCCGTCGTGGGCCGGGTCGAGATCGGGCAGGGTGAACACCGGGCGCTCGACCTGCGTCCGCTCGGCGGGACGCGCGGCGGCGGGCGTGGAGACGCCCGCGATCGCGACCGCGGCGGACGCCTTCAGGAAGTCTCTGCGCGACAGCGCCATCTCAGCAGCAACCCCGATCGGCCGGTCGCCATTCCCCGGCAGGAAGGCATCCTACCGCGGCGGCGCCTTCGCCTTCACCTGCCGGCGCAGGTGCGCGAGCACGACGGCGTCGATCTCGAGCCCTTTGCGCGTCGAGGGCCGCGAGCAGGCGCTCCGCGAGCGGCTTGCGCGCGTCGCGCGCGGCCTCGTAGGCGCGCGCCATCGCCTCGATGGTGGCGCGCCCGGCGAGGATGTTCCCCTGGACCGCGTAGCCCTCGCCGGCGATGTGGCTGGCGTGGTCGAAGCAGCGACGCTCGGTGAACGTGCCGAGCGCGGTCGCGAGGAGCGCGGGTGCGAGCATGCGCGGCGAGTCTGGCAGACCGCCGTCGCCGAAGACAAGCGGTGGGCAGCGCCGGCCTACTTCCCGCCGAGCAGGTTGGCCGGTGCCACGCCGAGCGCCCGGGCCATCTTCTCGATGGTCTCGAGCGGCGGCGAGCGCTGGCCGCGCTCCAGCATGGAGACGTAGGACACGGAGATGCCGACCTTGTCGGCGAGCGCCTTCTGCGAGAGCTTCTTCTTCGAGCGCAGGCGCCTGACGTTGCCAGCAAATCGTGTCAGCAGATCCATGGCGTGCCGGAATTAGCAGAGCGTTGAGGGGAGGCGCATCGACCTTTTAGGGGTCAAGAGCAAATCGATGGTCACGGTCCGTCACGATGCTTAAGTCTCCCGGCAACCCCTACACCCGAGGAGCACCATGGCAAAAGCGATCTGGAAGCTCGCGGTCGGCGAGGAGGCGCCCGACTTCGAGCTGCAGGCCACCGGCGACGGGGCTGGCAAGGGCGGCCCCAAGACGAAGGTCCGCCTCTCCAGCTACCGCGGGAAGAAGAACGTGGTGCTGGCGTTCTTCCCGGCCGCGTTCACCCCCGTCTGAACCGTGCAGATGCCCTCGTACGAGGAGGATCACTCCGAGTTCGAGCGGCGCAATGCCCAGGTCCTGGGCATCAGCACCGATTTGGTGCACTCGCAGGAAGCGTGGGCGAAGACCCTTGGCGGCCTGTCGTACCCCCTGCTCTCGGACAGCTGGCCCTACGGCTTCACGGCCGCCCAGTACGGCGTGCTGCGCGGCGACGGGCTCGTCGAGCGCGCCATCTTCGTGGTCGATCGGCAGGGAAAGATCGCTTACATCGACGTCCACGACATCGGAGAGCAGCCGCCGACCGACAAGATCATGGCCGCGCTCGACAAGCTGAAGTGAGCGCCGCACCGGATTCACGCATGGCGAACGAGGCACCCGAGGCGAAGCCGATCGAGCTGTCGCGGTACTGCGTGCCGTTCACGCCGTACCGCGGCAAGCTCGAGGAGGCGATGGTCTGCATCGTCTCGACGGCCGGCGTTCGCGAGAAGAGCGACCGGCCCTTCCAGGTCGAGGGCGACTCGACGTACCGCGTGATCTCCGGGCTCGCGGCCGGGGCGGATCTCGCCTTCGACGACGCCCACTACGACCACGCCTGCGCCGACCGGGACATCAACTGCATCTTCCCGGTGGACCGGCTGCGCGAGCTCGCGGCGGAGCGGCGGATCGGCGGCCTCACCGAGCGTCACTTCTCGCTCGGGTTCAGCCAAGCGCTGCGCGATCTGCGCGAGAAGACGATCCCGCAGCTCGCCAGGGAGGTGGACCGGACCCGGCCCGACGTCGTCCTCCTGACCGGGGGCTGACGGCTGTGCCACCGCACGGTGGTCACCGTGCAGCGCGTCATCGAGATGATGGGGCTCCCGACGGTCGTGATCACGGTCGAGCCCGAGGAGTCGGCCCAGGCGCGGCCGCCGCGCGCGCTCTGCCCGAAGGGGTTTATCGCGGGCCACTCGCTCGGGAAGCCCAACGACCCTGCCCTGCAGAAGTGGATCCTGACCGACGCGCTCGGCCTCCTCGTCGGCCCGCCGCACCCGGGCGAGGTCATCGAGCGCGACTACACGAGTCAGTAGCGCCCGCTCGCGCCCTCCGGAGCGCCCGCCCGGCGGCTGGTGGTCCGCGGCGCGGACCGGCGTGGCAGCAGAGCGCGCCGAGATCCGCGGTCCGGTGCCCGGCATCCCTCCTGCAACGCAGGCGCGCAGGAGGCCGACATGCGAACGATCGAGCCGTGCGTGGTGAGCGCATGAGGGCCGACGGGCCGGCGGCGGCGGGCCGGGCGCCGGGGCCGCCGAATCCGACCGCACTGGCCGCGCGGCGCCCGGGAGCATTCGGGGTGGCGCTCGCGCGGGCGGAGGC